>JBQCCH010000468.1:0-9919 GCA_051962375.1 Tepidisphaeraceae bacterium | reverse complement strand
CGCCATGGGCATAGACTCTCAATGCGGACATTCATGGCGAACACAATTGATCTAACGAACTGCGATCGTGAGCCCATCCACATTCCCGGCTCCATTCAGCCTCACGGCGCGCTGCTGGTGCTGAATACCCAATTCATCGTGGTCCAAGCGAGCCAGAACGCAGGCGCACTGCTCGGCGAGACGGCCGTGCCCGTGGTGGGCGCCGCATTGGATGCGCTGATCAACCGCGATGACGCCGTTGAGATCCGCCGTCGCGTGATGGATGGGACGTTACAGGTGCATCCCGTGTACGCGGGCGTCGTTCGTTCGCAGGCCGGCGGAGAATTCTTCGACGCGATCGTTCACGCGACCGGCGGCCGAGTCGTTTTGGAATTGGAGCCGTCACCGAGTTCCCAACCGAGCGGGCCGGATGACCTGTACCGCATGGTGCAGACGGCGATCGTAAAGCTCCGCTCCGCCCGCACGACTGCCGAGACGCTGCACGTCATTGCCAAGTGCGTGCGCGAGATCACCGGTTTTGATCGCGTCATGGTCTACCGGTTTGACGACGAATGGAACGGCGAAGTGGTCGCCGAAGAGCGGCGGGAAGAACTCGAGCCCTTCCTGGGCTTGCATTACCCAGCCTCCGACATCCCGAAACAGGCCCGGGAGCTGTACCGGAAAAACTGGCTCCGCTTCATCGCCGACCGCGATTATCTGGCATCGCCGATTCTTCCCGAAGCCGATCCCGACTCCGGCCAACCCCTGGACATGAGCTTCTGCGTGTTGCGAAGCGTCTCGCCGATTCATATTGAATACCTGCGGAACATGCAGGTCGGCGCTTCGATGTCGATCTCGCTCGTCCGCGATAATCAGCTGTGGGGCCTGGTCGCGTGCCATCACTATTCGCCGCGCCGCGTGCCGTTCAGCGTGCGAACCGCCTGCGAGTTGTTGGGACAAGTCATGTCGCTCGAAGCCGCCGCCCGCGAGCGTGCGGAACTGGAAGCTGACGTGCGCAGCAAAAGCGATCGCATTGAGCGGATCATCGAGCGGATGGACGTCGGCGAGCGGTTCGCTCAATCCCTCGTCCACAGCGGTGATGATCTGCTGCACCTGATGAATTGCGGCGGGGCGGCGGTGGTGGTGGAGAACGAGGTCACCCGCATCGGCCAGACCCCGGGCGAAGCCGACATCCTGAACCTGGCGCGGCGACTGCGCGAATCCGGGCATGAGCTTTACGCCTCGGACGATGTCCGCAGCTTCATCGGCCAAGCGAAGATGGATCCCGTCGCCAGCGGACTGCTCGCCATCTCCCTGACGCGATACGGCCACCGCAGCGTGATGTGGTTTCGCCCGGAGCAGATTCGAACCGTCAACTGGGCCGGCGACCCCGCGAAAAGCATCGTCAAGGGAGACGGCGACGACGTGCGGCTGAGCCCGCGGGGTTCGTTCGCCTTGTGGAAGCAAACCGTCAGCGGCCGGAGTGTTGCCTGGACGGCGGCGGAAGAAGCGGCCGCCCTGCAGTTTCGCCAGGCGATGCTCGCCAAATTGCTTGCCTACACCGATGCGGTCGATCTGCACAATCGGACGCTGCGTCGCGCGCGCGATGAAAAAGAACAACAACTGGAAACCGAGCGCGCCGCCCGCAGCGAGGCCGAGCGGATCAACCGCATGAAGGACGAGTTTGTGGCCACGCTCTCGCACGAGCTGCGCACGCCGCTGACCGCCATCCAAGGGTGGGCGCAAATCCTTCGTGCGCCGCGGCGGTCGCAGGTCGACATGAAAGAGGGTCTTGAAATCATCGAGCGCAACGCCCGGGCGCAAACGCAGATGGTGGAAGACCTGCTCGATGTCAGCCGCATCACTTCGGGAAAGCTGCGGCTGGACGTTCAAACGGTGAACTTGCCGACGGTTGTCGAGGCGGCGATCACGACCGTGCAGGTGGCGGCGTCGATCAAGGACATCCGCATTCAGAAGGTGCTTGATCAGATGAGCGGCGTCGCCGTCACGGGCGATCCTCACCGGCTGCAGCAGGTGTTCTGGAATCTGCTCTCCAACGCCGTCAAATTCACCCCCAAAGGCGGCCGGATTCGGGTAGAGTTGAAGCGCGTGAACTCCCATGTTGAAGTCACCATCAACGACAGCGGCGAAGGCATCCCGGCCGGGTTCTTGCCGCACGTGTTTGACCGATTCCGCCAGGCCGACGCAACCTACGCGCGCAAGCACGGCGGGCTGGGCCTGGGGTTGGCGATCGTCCGCAATCTCGTCGAAATGCACGGCGGCACGGTCTCGGCCGACAGCGCCGGCATCGGGAAAGGGGCGACCTTCACCGTGACATTGCCCGTTCGCGCGGTCAATACCGAAGGCGCGTCTGACTCCACTTTGCCGGACGAAACAGCAGACGACGAGTGCGTCAAACTCACCGGCATTTCCGCGCTGGTCGTTGACGACGCCCCGGATACGCGCGAGCTGGTCCGCCTGGTGCTGGATGAATGTGCCGTCAAGGTCGAGACGGCGGCATCCTGCGCAGAGGCGATCGGAAAACTGCGCGATGGAAAATTCGACATCCTCATCAGCGATATCGGCATGCCGGAGCAGGACGGCTATCAGTTGGTGCGATTGCTGCGTGAGCACGAGCAGCGCAACAATTTGCCCAAAATGCCTGCGATTGCACTGACGGCCTACGCGCGGGCGGAAGATCGGCGAAAAATCATGCTCGCCGGATTTCAAATGCACATTGCCAAGCCCGTGGAGCCATCGGAATTGATTGCCGTGGTGGCCAGTCTGGTAGGAAGAGTCTGACGCCTATGCACAGCCCCGCATCGTCGCCCCCCGAGCCAACTTCCCTGACGGACCGTCTGAAAGCTGCCACACGCGACGCCCATGTCGCGCTCGAAACGCGCCTGGACGTAATGAAGCCGGACCTGCGGCTCAGCCAATACGTTGAACAACTCGGCCGCTGGTATGGGTTCTGCCACACGTGGGAAACCGCAGGAGCAGCAGCCTTCCCCAGCAGGGCTGCTGCGTTTTTCGATGTTCGACGGAAGATTCCTCTGCTTCGCCGCGACTTGTTGACCTGCGGCCTTAGCGCCGCCCGGATCGAACGGCTGCCGGTCACAGCGCGTGCGGCCTTTCGGTTTTACAATCCGTCAACGGCGCTCGGCATCCTGTACGTCATTGAGGGCTCCACGCTGGGCGGGGCGTATATCGCCAAGCACATCGGCGATCAACTCGGGCTTACGCGCGAGAACGGACTTTCGTATTACACCAGCTATGGTGAGGCGCGCGGGGCCAAGTGGGCAGAAACGCGCAGGTTCATCAATCAACCGCCGTTTTCGATCTGTGAGCAGCGCGTGATTCGCGGGGCGATTGATGCTTTTAATTACATTGGCGATTGGCTGCAACGCTGACGCAGTAGTCCAAGGAAAAACGGCGAGGGCATGGCAGTGAAGCTCACTGAACCATGCCCAACGCCGCTACAGCTGAATTAAGCCTTCAATCAAACGCCGGCGTCATCGCGACCGTCGGCCTCGCTGCTGCTGATTTCGCCGCGGAACGAATCGTCGATGTTATCTTCCTCGGCGTGAGAGGCTTCGTCGGAACTGGTGTCGCGCGTCCGCACGTCCGGCGGGGTGACAACGTTGACCTGCGGCTTGGCGCCGCCCACTTTGCCGACGAGGGTTTCATTCTGCCCCTTGGCCGGCCGACCGGAGGCGGCGGCTCGGCTGGAGCCGTCCGTTTCGTCGGCACCCGTGCCCACGGCGGTGGGGATATCGGCCGCCAGTCCCGATCCCCCCAGGCCCACGAAATCCGTATCAATATCGCCGCCGCTGGAAGATCCGGGGCCCGAATCATGCCCGCCCGCACCGCTCTGCCGCCGGCCGTCATGTTCATAGGACATCGGCTGGGCGGCGCCGCGATCGGCATGCTTGGTGTTTTCGGAGGTGTACGTCCGTTCGGCGACGTCGTTCTCTTTAACGCCAAAATCCCCCCGGCCGCCCACGTGGGCTGCGTCTTCCGGACGGGAGCCCGGTTTCAAGTCGGATAAATTATGGGAGGTCGAAGGTGTCGAGCTTTTGGTTGGCATTGCGTCTCCTTGTGGTCGTTCACCCTAAGTTTAGGGGCCAACCCACAGCAAAACGCTAAAAACCAAATGAACTTGCCACGAAATCGATCACCGGGCCGTTCCAGGATCGCGGCGGGGCAATCGCGGTGGGGCGGTATCGAATGCGAGAACGATGACGGTCCGATAGCGGATTCACCGATGGCGCGATACGGGCAGCAGTTGCGAACGGGACGAGGATCAGGCGACGGCGTCGCGGCGTCCTTCGGCCTTCTTCATGGCATGGGCGATGATGTCCAACCGCGAAGCAACCGTCGCCATGTCGGCGGGACGCTTTTGCGGCGTGGTTCGCACGCATTCCATGACAAAGCTGGAAAGATTCTCCGGCACGGTCGGGTTTAATGAAGCAGGGGTCGGCAGCTGGCTGTCGACCAGAAAGCTGTTTTCGCCCTTTTTCAGCGTAAAGAGCGTCGGCATTTTCTTGCCGCTAAGCGCCCAGTACATGCTGGCGCCAAGGTTGTAGACATCCGTCTGGGGCGTGACCGGTTTGCACTTGACCTGCTCGGGCGCGATGTAGTCAGGCGTGCCTTGGATCCGTTCTTTCGCCGTCCCGATCGGGCAGGCTTGGCCCAGGTCGATCAGTTTCACTTGGCCGGCGGCGTCGACCAGGATGTTGGCGGGCTTAAAGTCGCAATGGACGAACCCGGCCACGTGCAACGCGTGCAGGGCTTGGGCGGTCTGGCTGAAGATGTCCAGGATGTCGCTGGTTTTTCGCGGCAAATTGACGTCCAGCGGAATGCCTTCCACCAGTTCCATCGCCAGCACGGCTTCGTTGATTCGCAACATCAGCGAACGATGCACCTGCAGATTCAACACGCCGCGCAACCCACTGTGGCGCAATTGCTTGCCCACCGCATACTCGTTTTCAAGCTGCTCGATGAATCGCACGGATTTGTCATCCGTCCGCACGACATGTTTCAGCGCAACCGGCTTGACGGACGAGGGATGGCGGGCGGCGTAGATGCGGCTGCCGGCACCGTCTCCCAGATGGCTGATGATCTGGTAGTCGAACAGTGTCGTCGGATGCGACGGCCGACCCGAGCCGGCGTTGGATGCATTTAATTGCGACATAACATCTCTTCCCCCTCGAATCTTCCTACTCCCGATACCTGACGCTCATTATCTTCCCACTCAAATACGAGCGGGCAACCTTTTTATTCGAATTCCGGACGGAAAAAAATTGTGCGGCGCTTTGTCACGCCTCACTTGGTGGTGGCTTTGTCGACCAATCCCAGGGGCGACATCGGCTTGTGCAGCACGCCCACCATCTCTTCCGGACCCGGGTAGGCGGCAATCGGAACCCCGCTCAGGTCCACCCGGCCATACAGTTTTGCCTGCACGAAGGCGTCCGTCCCCGGAACGGCCTTGCCCTTGGTGAACTGGTCGAGCGCCGTTTTAGGCAGCTCGAAGACGAAATCCGCGCCACGGCTCTTGCCCTGCACGGGGATGGGAATCTGGTCGTCGATCCGGTTCAGGCTGATCTGCGTGGCGGTGTCCATGGTGCCGATCGGGTAGTAGTCGGTGCCATTCACCTGCAGACGAAGGGCGGCCGGCGTGATGCGGACGAACCCGTCCTTGTCGACGGCCGAGTCGTCGAACTGCAGTCGCAGGACGACCAGCCCGTCGCCCGGCTTGAGTTTGAAGGTCAGCGGGGTCTTGCTCGGACGAAGATCGGTCATTTCGCTGTCCAGCCCCACCACGCCGCTGGGCAGGGGGTACACGCCCGCAACGGTGACACCCTTGGTCTTGGCGTTGTTGAGGATGACGCGATTGCCCGAGTGTTCGACACCCAGGCGAGCGGCGAAGGCTTCGGTCCGCAGGTCGGGGTGGATGTCGTTGAACGATTGGCTGCCGGCGTAACCGCCATCGCTGCTGGCGCCGACCAGGCTCAACACCATGCCATCCACCGGCAACAGCATGCTGGCGGCGGCGTTCGGATCCATGGAATCGGCGACCATTTCATCCTGCACGCCCGAGTCGATCGCGTTTCGGCCGCTCGTCGCGCCGGCGGGAATGATGACCGTGCGGTCGCGCAACTCGTAGCGGGCATACCCGCCGATGCTCGGACCCAGGGGCAGCAATTGAACGCCCACCGCAAAGACGCCCGTCGCCAGCACCGCCGCCAGAAACCCGAAGATGGCGGCATACGCCTTCTCAGCATAAAGGGGCAGGGCGATGTTCCCGGGAATGGCGGCGTCGAAAATGATCCGCAGCCCCAGGTACGTGACGGTGAACAGCAGAATCAGCACCAGTCCCCCGGCCGAGTCGGTGAATTTGCCCGGCGAGATCATGTTGACGACCGACTCGTAGTAGCCGAACGCCACCAGCGTCGCAATGAACGCACACCCCAGCGAGATGGCCGCGGTGAACGCACCTTGCAGGAAGTTCATGTAGGTCACGCCCAGGGCGAGCAGGATGATGATGATGGAGAAGACCATGGGTGTTTTCTTCGAAGGAGGATTGTCAGATCAAACGGGCCTGGCGGAACACTATGCTCGTGCCGACGAGCGTGATGAGCGGCTTTGCCCGCCCGACGCCGGCCCCCGCAGCACACGAAGCACTTCTTCCACGCTGGTATCTCCCTTTTCCACACGCGCCAGGGCCGCTTCCTGCAGGTAGCGCTGCTTCTGCTTGCGGAAGAGGCTCTTGAACTGGTTCTCGGTCGCGCCGCTGGCGACGGCTTGGCGGACGTCGTCGTCGATGCGGAACAATTCGAATACGCCCGTCCGCCCCTTGAAGGCCATCCCATGGCAGAAGGGGCAGATCACTTCATTGCCCTTCTGGTCGCGCATCGGCTCCTTGCGGGCCTGGAAGAGCTTGGTCACCCGATCGGGCGACATGTTCATTTTCTTCAGGGCATCCGGGTCGGGGGTGTAGCTGATCTTACAGGCTTCGCACAGCGTCCGCACCAGTCGCTCGGCTACGACCAGCTTCAGGCTGTCCAGCGCCAGGCCGTCATCGCCGATGAGCTTTCGCCATTGGGCGACGGCGTCGAACGTGTTGGCCGCGCGCATGCCGATATACACTCGCTTGCCGTTCAAGGAATAGCGAGCCAGGTCGATCGCGGTGTGCGGTTCGTCGATCCGGTCGATGTAGATCACGTCCGGCTCTTGCGAAATCATCCAGCTGATTTGCTTGGACTCATCACCGGACGTGGTCGAGGTAAACTTGTTCTGGGTGATGCCTTCCAAGTCGAGCGCGGGGTCACGCTCGAGCGACTGAATGTGCGACAGGAAGGCGTCGTGCTTCTTCAGGAACGCATAAGCCAGGTTCGTCATGCCGTGCGTTTCCGGCACGGTGAGAATGACCACGCCGCCGCTGTCGGCGATCGTGTTGACGACCTGCTTATGCTGGTCGGACAGCAGGCCCAGCGAATCGACATCGAAATTGAACTGCTTCTTGAAGTCGATCGAGAACTTCAGCAATTCGCCGGACGTCGAGCCGGCGGTGGTGACATCGGCGTCGTGCTTCTTTTTGTCTTCCGTGCCAATCTTCATCTTGCCGGTCTGCGGCTTGCGACGGTTGCTGACATCAAGGCCGGCCAGTTGTTTGACCAGATCGATCCCGGCGGTAGCCACTTCGCGGGTGAAGCTTTTGCCTTCCAGCGTCACGCCGTCCACGGTGTATCGCAGGACAGAGCCCCCTTCGTTCGGGCGGAGCTCGATGCGATTGGCGCCGAGCTTGATCGGCCCCTGCAAAACTGACTGCACGGTTTCGAAGGCCTGGTGTTCCGGGGCATCCACCGGCGGGGGCGGGTAGGCTTTGCCATTGGCATCGATCAGCACGACCATGCCCTCGGTGGCGGTAACCTGCTTCTCTTTCTTTTTGCCAAAATTCTTCCACGCCAGCGCCGCCTGCTGCTTCAGGTCGTGCAAGCCGACGCTCTTGTTGCGAAGGAACAGGTAGATGCCGACTTCGGCGCCGAAGATGACCAGGAAGATCGGGAGCGAAGCGAAATAGGGCAGCGGAATCGTGGCCGCCAGGGCAAGGATCCAGACCGCCAGGAAGCCGGCATTGAGCCCTTCGCGCGGGAGCCGGGCGTCGTCGGCGTCTTTGTCCGCCCAGCTCAGCAATTTCAGCCAGATCAGCGAAATCAGCGCGATCGGGATCAACTTAAAGCCGTTGATGTAACCGCCCAACTCAACGGCAACCAGAGGCAGAGCCATCATCCAAACTCCTTCGCAATCCGCGGAGAGATACCTAGTAGCCCCGTCATTCTAGCCGTTGGCGGCCAAAACATGAAGGCGTGAAACCGTTACGATCAGCGGCGGGGCGTCGCGCGAGCGTCGGATTCGCCCCCGATCCGGGGCGATTCGCCACTCCCCTCGAGCCCGGCTTGGCGGTATTCTTCGGGCCCGATGTTCGGCTTCGGCAAGAAAACCGACGATTCCGGCGGCGACGGACCCAAGGTCTCGTCCAAATATTGCACCGACAAATTCAACGGAAAATACCCGCACGTCGGGTTGTACGACTGCCGGGAACGCAAAGTTTGGGTCGCCAAACCCTTGGGCGGTCAGGCGATCCGCACCAGCCACGCCCGGCTCATCACCGGCGCAGAAAACGCCACCAGCACCGTCTGGAAAGATCGCTTCGTCTGCTTCTGGTTCTACACGCCCGACACCGGCTCCGGTTACATCCTCGGATATCCGATCGATTGGAGCGAGGCGCATCTGCTGGTGCGGCTTGACCCGCACTGGGATTACGATCGCCAGCGCCTGATCCCGCCGGAATTGACCGACCAGGTGGACGACAACATCGAACGACAGATCAAGCACGCCACCCGGGTGTTCGAGTTTTTCGTCGCCGCCAAACTCGGCTACCCGTTCAGTCTGCATCTGGTCGGGCAGCGGGCGACGGAGTCGCAGTTTTATCTGAAACGCGCGGAGGCGGCGGGGTGAGTGGAGGCCGCCGGGGTGGCGGTCGGCGGTCCGATAAGCGGCACGTCCGATAGAAATGCCTGCCGCGTTCGACCGGTCGGGCCGGTTTCGTGCGGCGGAGGCCGCAACTTCACCCACACAGGTATTCTGACGATGCCAAGGGCATGCGCCTTCCTTTCGATCGGCCGGCCGCCCCGACTCGGCTGAAGATGTCGGAGATCATGTCCGCGATGTCCTACGCCCTGGACCTGGTCGAGGGGCAGCCGCAGGGACATGCGGTCCGCAGCTGCATCATCGGCATGCGCATCGGCCGTGACTATGGGTTGGACGACGCCGCTCTTTCCAACCTCTACTACGCGTTGCTGATGAAAGACCTGGGCTGTTCCAGCAACGCCGCGAAAATGTGCTACCTGTTTGCCGCCGACGATCGGGAGACCAAGGGAGACATCAAGACCGTCAATTGGCGGAACCCGTTGAAGAACATGGCCTTCGCCCTCAAGCACGTCGCGCCCGGCGAAGCGATGTTGCCGAAACTGAAACGGATTTGCGGCTTGGCTGTTCATGGGAAGCGGGCGGGCAAAGAATTGATCGAAATCCGCTGCGAGCGCGGCGCCAACATCGCCAGGCACTTCGGCCTTAGCGAAGAGACGGCCCTGGCGATCCACGCGCTGGATGAGCATTACGACGGCGGCGGCCATCCGGAAGGTCTGCGCGGAGCGGCAATCCCGATTCTGGCACGAATCCTCGGCTTGGCGCAGACGGCCGAGGTGTTTTTGAGGCGGGAAGGGCGCGATCGCATGCGCGACATGGTCCGCGCTCGCCGCAAATCCTGGTTCGATCCAACCTTATGCGATGTGTTGCTCAAGATCGCCGACGAAGACCCCATGTGGCAGCAAATCGCGGGGGACGCAGGTCAGCACATTGGCCGATATGAGCCGGC
>JBQCCH010000467.1:0-3895 GCA_051962375.1 Tepidisphaeraceae bacterium | reverse complement strand
GTCTTCAAGCTCCTGGGCATCACGCCCGAGCAGCAGACCGGCAAGTTCGGCTTCCTGCTCGAAGCCCTCAGCTACGGCGCTCCCCCGCACGGCGGCCTGGCGATCGGCGTTGATCGGCTGGTCATGATGCTCCGCGGCATCTCCAACATCCGCGACGTCATCGCCTTCCCCAAAACCCAAAGCGGCGCCGATCTCATGTGCGGAGCCCCCGCCCCCGTCGACGACAAGCAATTGCGCGACGCCAACATCAAGATCGTCCAACTCGCCACCGCCACGCGGGATACCACCACCAAGCACGCCACCTGACGCTCGGCCGTGCAAACCGGACACCGTCCGCGGGCTTGCCTCACTTGAGGCAAGCCCGCTCGGCTTTGCGCTGCCGCATACCTTTCTGCGCGCGCCCGCGGTATCATGCTGCCATTACCCCCACGCCGGGTTCCCGGCGGTTCTCGCGATTCGCGGTGATTCGATGATCAAACTCAAACGCGCTTACGAAGATCCCGCCCCCACCGACGGCGAGCGCGTCCTCGTCGAACGCCTCTGGCCCCGCGGCGTCACCAAGGAAAAGGCCGCCATCCACCTCTGGCTCAAAGACATCGCCCCCAGCACCGCACTCCGCAAGTGGTTCGACCACGACCCCGCCAAGTGGGCGCAATTCAAGCAAAAATACTGGCGTGAACTTCAACAGCAGGCCGATTCGGTCAAGCTCCTGCGCCAGATGGCCAGCAAAGGGACGCTCACCCTCGTCTACGCCGCCGCCAATGAATCCTGAAACGGCGCGCTCGCGCTCGAAGCCTATCTCAAAAAACGCAAAGCCTGACGCGCCGCCCCTTCGGCTCAACTCCGGCCCCGGTTTCGACCGATAAACAGGTCATGCCCCGACCGCTGGCCCGTTTGCGCGCGACCCTCTTCCCCGCCCGCTCACGCCCCGCTGCGCCCGTCGACGTCTCCCCGCTCGACCTGCTCGGCCGACGCCCGGTCAATCTCGATACCCCCGAACTCCAACGCTTCCTCGGCGGCAAACGCATCCTCGTCACCGGTGCGGGCGGCTCCATCGGCTCTGAAATCTGCCGCCAGGCGATGAAATTCTGCCCCGCGTCCCTCGTCCTGCTGGAGCGCAGCGAAAACGCCCTGTTCGAAATCGACCAGGAACTCCGCGAACGCTGGCTCGGCGCTGATATCCGCCCCGTGATGGCCGACATCTGCGACGCCCCGCGTGTCGCCCAGGTCATGGCCGCCGAACGGCCTCACGTCGTCTTTCATGCCGCCGCCCACAAGCACGTCACCATGATGGAAAAGCACCCGGGCGAAGCGGTCAAAAACAACGTCTTCGGCACCAAGATCGTCGCCGACGCCAGCCGCCAGGTCGGCGTGACCGCCTTTGTCATGATCAGCACCGACAAGGCCGTCAATCCCACCAGCGTCATGGGCGCTACCAAGCGCGTGGCCGAGCTGTATGTGCAGTCGCTCAACGCGGGGCCGGCCTTTCGGGTCGCGGGGCCTGGGCCCTCGCAGCCCGCCCCCCGCGCGGCCGAGCCGGATACCCGATTCGTCGCCGTCCGCTTCGGCAATGTCCTGGGTTCGTCCGGCAGCGTCATCCCCATCTTCCAGCGACAGATCGCCGCCGGCGGGCCCGTCACCGTCACGCACCCGGAGATGCGCCGCTATTTCATGACCATCCCCGAAGCGGCCCAACTCGTCATGCAGGCGGGCGCGATCGGCGCGGGGGGCGAGATTTTCATCCTCGACATGGGCGAACCCGTGAAGATCGTCGACCTCGCCCACGAAATGCTCCGCCGCCACGGCCTCGTCGCCGGCCGCGACATCGAGCTGCGTTTCACCGGCATCCGCCCGGGCGAAAAACTCTTCGAAGAACTCGCCAACGACTCCGACGCCATCGTCCCCACCGGGCACCCCAAGATTCAGGTCTGGCAGCTCCCGCGGCAAACGCCCGACGAAGCCCAGGCCATGCTCGGCACGCTCGCCGCCGTCGTCGAATCCGACCGGGCCGACGTCATCGACGCCCTCACCCGCGTCGTCCCCGAATTCTCTCCGACCGAATACCGCCGCCCCCTGCCCGCACCCCTCACGGCGGCCGCCTGAACCGGCGTCCCAGTACTGCAATTCAGGCATTCTGCGTGAAATGGGGCGGTCTGGGTCCGTTATTAATAAAGTTTACTCTCGCTTCACGTCGATGTTTTCCCCAGTAGAACATTGCCCCGCCAAGGATCGGCGCGGCACTCTAGTCCACGGAAGGTACGCCGATGCGAACGATCGCCATCATCAATCAGAAAGGCGGCTGCGGAAAGACCACCACTTCGGTCAATCTCGCTGCCAGCCTCGCTCGTCTGGGTCATAAAACGCTCCTCGTCGACATGGACCCCCAGGGCCATTGCGCCGTCGGATTGGCCGTCCCCGACGAACAGGTCGAAAAAACGATTTTCGATTGCCTGATCGAACCGGCTGACGGCACGCCCGCCAAGCTGAGCGAGGCTGTCTGGCAGATCGCCACCGATTTCGATCTCGCCCCCTCGAACGTGCGGCTGGCCGCCTTCGAACAAATCTTCGCCGGCCGCCCCGGTCGCGAAGATCGGCTCCGCCTCGCGCTCGAATCCGCCCAGGCCAACTACGAATGGTGCATCATCGACTGCCCCCCCAGCGTCGGCCTGATCGCGTTCAACGCCCTCAACGCCGCCGATGAAGTCATCGTCCCGGTCGAAACCGGCTACTTCAGCCTGCACGGCCTGGCGAAAATGATGGAAACGCTCGAAGAAATGCGCGAGCGCACCGGCAAGCAGATCGGCATCCGCGTCCTCCCCACCCTCTACGACACCCGCACCAAGCTTGCCCGCGAAGTGCTCGGCGAACTTCGCGCCAACTTCAAGGACGCGTTGATGGAAAGCGCCATCAACTTCAACACCAAGCTCAAGGAAGCCGCCAGCTTCGGCCAGCCCATCACCGAATACGACCCGGGCAGCCGCGGCTACAAGGATTTCGTCAATCTCGCCCGCGAACTCATGGGCCACCGCCCCTCCATCGCCGAGCCCGCCGTCGTTGCCGAAAAACTCTCGCGCCCGGCCGAACTCGTGCAGCGCGCCAAGCAGTTGGCGCAGCTGACCAACTTCCAGTTCGGCAAAAACACCGTCTCCTTCACCGCCGATCAACCCGCCGAGGTCCGGGCCGAATCCCGATCCACCCAGCAGAAGATCGCCGAGTTCTACGGCGTGCGGCAGGTCAACGGCGAAACCATCTTCAATGCTCGCTTCGATAACGCCAAGCGCGTCCTCGTCGCCGGCGATTTCAACAACTGGTCCAGCATGTCCACCCCGCTGACCAGCAGCGAACCCGGCAAATGGACGGCCAAGCTCCCGCTCACCCCGGGACGCTACCGCTACCGCTTCATCGTCGACGGCAACTGGATCAGCGACCCGCACAACGCCACTGCCGAAACCAACGAGTACGGCGAACTCAACAGCATCGTCGAAGTTGCCTGAATCGCATCGGCCGTACGTCCCTTGCGAATGACATGTCGTGACTGCCGTTCTGAGTCGATTGCACATTGGCAATTGCGTATCGCGAATCCGAAGCCCATGGATCAACCCTCTTCCCATCGTCGCCTGTCCGAAATCTCGCACCTGTTTCTGAGCGATGTCCGCGAGAAACAGACCGGCGGCCTGCCGCGCCCGCAGCGAACGCCCCCGGGCGCTTTCCGCGGCGATGTCAGCATCGACCTGACCCCGGAAGAATTCGCCCAGTCCTTCGGCGCTGCCGAGCAGACGCCTGCCTACAAGCCCGTCACCGCGGTCCTGGCGCATCACTTGGGTGAGCGCATGCCCGAGCACGTTCGCGATTACGCCGCCTCGCTCTGCCGGGCGCAACACCGTGTCGGAATCGT
>JBQCCH010000466.1:0-5222 GCA_051962375.1 Tepidisphaeraceae bacterium | reverse complement strand
CGCCCCTGAAACAGCGGCCAAAGCAGCAGCAGGGGGGCGACAAAAAACAATTGCCCCTTGAACAGCACCCCAATCCCCAGCACGATCCCCGCGACGAAACTTTGCCGCCGATGCGCGAAGTAGATCGCCCACAGGAAGGGGGCGATTACCCAGCCGTCGCCGCAGGGCCAGCCGTGTGAGCTGAGGATCATCGCGGGGTTGAACCACAGCAGCAGTCCGGCCGCTAGCGCGGGCAAGAGCCCGTCGCCGGGCGTCACGCACCGCTGCCGGGCGATCGCCAGGCGGACGACACGCCGCGTCAGCAAAAACGCGCCCGCCGCCGCCGCCAGTTCCATCGCCGTATTGAACCGCACGAAAAACGCCTGAAACGCCCAATCGTCCGTGCGCTTCGCGTACGGCCAGCCCGAGTGATTCCACGCCGCCCACGCCGTCATCACCGCCAACCGCGCGGGGGCGTAGTCGATCCACATCGGCGCCGCCCGATCCTGAATGCCCACATCGTCGTAGGTATCCAGGAACGATCGGCCGTGATCGTGCATGTTCTGGAACGTGTAGTAGCCCCAGCCCCAGCCGCGGTTGATGTCGCTGCGGAAGTGCAGCGGGATGAGCAGGTCATACGCCTGCCGCCTCACGCTCAGCCCCGTCACCACGGCCGCCGCGATGACCAAGCCGCATAAGACCCACAAAATCACCGCGCTCGCCCGCGAAGGCCGATCGCTTACGGAAGTGTCAGGCTGCATCACGCGTGCGATGGTAGCGTCAGACCGCCCGCTGCCAACCCATCCGCCGGTCGTTTAGTCCAGGGGATAGGTCGGGTCTTTCAATGATTCGCAGACGTCGGTCGCATCGACGCGCTCGGCCACCAGCCGCTGCAGCGCCGCGTGCTCGGCCTCACGACCGACGGCCACCACCTGCGCCACGCGCCCGTCCGCCGCCACGCCGATCTCGGCAAATTCTCCGTCGTCGTGCAGCGCATTGCCCCGGATCAGCCGATGGTGCACCCATCGCCCGTCCCCCCAGGCGTGCACCGTTTGCCCGGCGACTTCGCTCGTAAAATGCGTCACGCTCTCAAACACCGCCGCCGCCCCGGCCATGTTCTGCCCGCACAGCCGGCCCGTGGCGCGGGCGTGATCCCAATGCGTCGCCAGCCGATGCTTCCCGAACCGCCGATCGAACACCGCCGCACAATCGCCGGCCGCGAAAATGTTCGGCACATTCGTACGGCCGTCGGCGTCGGTGAGGATCGCGTTCTCGGCGGCGATCGGCGTGTTTCGCAAAATCTCGCGGTTCAACTTCGATCCCACCGCCGCCACCGCAAAATCGCACGGCAGCGCGGTGTCGTCGGACAACACCACCCGCTGCACGCGGCCGTCGCCGTCCAGACGGGTCGCCCGCGCGTTCGCCTGCAGCCGCACGCCCGCCTGCTTCAGCCGGCGCGCTAAAAAACCGCCCGTCTGTTCGCCGACGATCTTCGGCCACACCGTGTCGTGCGCTTGCACCAGATCCACATGCATGCCGATCCGCGCCAACGACCCGGCAATCTCCACCCCCAGCAGCCCCGCGCCGATCACGCACGCCCGGTTGCCGCCCGCTCGTCGTGAGATGTCGATCGCGTGATGCAGCCGATCCGCGTCCGCGATCGTTTTCAGATAAAACGTGTTCGGCAACGTACTGCCCGGCAGCCCCAGCGGCCGCGGCGTCGCGCCGATCGCCAGCAGCAGTTGGTCGTAGTACACCTCATCGCCGTTGTCCAACAGCGCCGCCGATCGCGTCACATCCAGGTGCGCCGCCCGGCGGCCGGTGCGGAGCGTCACCGCATTCGTGGAAAACCAGTCGATCGATTGCGCCACCAGCGCGCTCTTGGGCGTCTGCCGCCGCAGGTATCCTTTGCTCAGCGGCGCCCGGTCATACGGACGCGAAATTTCCTGCGCGATCAGCATCACCGATCCGTCCGCATCCCGCTCGCGGATCGCCTCGGCACACGCGATCGACGCGATGCCGCCGCCAATCAGCAGATATTTAACATGCAATTTTTCCATTCGATTCAACGCCTCATCTGCGCCTGCCGGCCGTCGAGCGCACGCGGTTCTTGTGCCCGAATCCAGCGACCCAGCCATCATGAATGAAAGAGCAGCGGCCCGTGCAGAACGACAGTCGGGCTCACCAGGAACCCCCGCTTATAACGGCCCACCCCAACGCGGGCGATTATAAAAAACGCTCGCCTCTCGGTTACACTCCTCACCGCATGGCCGACCTCACCAGCCGCGATCCCACCAGCCGACTCATCGCCCGCATGGCCAGCCTCGCCGATGCCACCCGCATCCGCATCCTGCACCTCGTCGCCGATCAGGCGCTGCTCGTCAGCGACTTAGCCGACGTCCTGCAGATGCCCCAATCCACTGTGTCGCGCCACCTGAAACAATTGGTCGATCAAGGCTGGCTCGTCTCGCACCGCGAAGGCACCAGCCATCAGTACCGCATGCTCGTCCCGGAGCTGGATGCGCCCGCCCAGGCGCTGTGGGAGATCACCCGCCAGCAGACGCTCGACCAGCCCGCGGTCGCCCAGGACCGCCTGCGCCTCGCCGCCGTCCGCGCCGCACGCCAGCGCGACAGCCGATCCTTCTTCGCCGGCGCCGCCCGCGATTGGGATCGGCTCCGCTCCGAATTGTTCGGGCATCAGTTTTCCACCGATGCCTTGCTCAGTTTGCTCGATCCCTCGCTCATCGTCGCCGATCTCGGCTGCGGCACCGGGGCGATCGTCCACACCCTGGCGCCCCATGTCGCCCGCGTCATCGGCATCGACAACTCCGAAGAAATGCTCCTCGCCGCCCGCCAGCGCCTGAGCGCCCTGCCGAATGTCGCGCTCGAACAGGCCGACCTCGTGCGGCTGCCGCTTGCGGATTCCTCGGTCGATGCCGCCCTGATGATCCTGTCGCTCGCCTACGTGAGCGACGTCCCCGCAGCCCTCGCCGAAGCCCGCCGCGTCCTCAAGCCGGCGGGGCGGCTTCTCGTGCTCGACGCCCTGACCCACGACCGCGACGATTTTCGCCGCCTCATGGGCCAATCGCGCATGGGCTTCGACGCCGACGCCCTCACCACGCAGGCCAAGTCCGCCGGCTTCACCCGCGTGGTCACCCACGTCCAACACCCCGAACCCCCCGCCCGCGGCCCCGCACTCCTCCGCCTCAACGCCCGCTGATCCGCCCGAAGTTCGCGAAAAAATGCCCCCGCAGCCGTTCTGTCCCATCACGTACGCCCACAAAGCAAGCCAAACCCAACTTATTACGCAGTACGCAACACGCAGTACTCCGTTTCACGTCTTCACGTTTTCACTCATCTCAAAGCCACGGCCTCACCGCCACCGCCGCCGACCAATCAAACGTTTTTGCCGAAATCGACGAAGTGAGTAAACTTTCGATAGCGGGCCTCATTGTGCGTTCGGAATTTCATTTTGAGGCCGACGGATCGTTGCAGCTCATCTATATGGATACGCCGGAAGCCGTGGTGGTCAGTCTGCCTCGGCTAGCTCGCTAATCGCCCGTCGCAGCGGACCCGTCCCATGCGTCTGGCCCGCTCAGGCCAAGTTGACGTCTCGGCCCGGCCCGACCCTGAACGGTTTTGCGTGATGCCGCTATGACGAAGCGTTCTCGTTACATCGGGTTGTCCGTGTTCGCCGTGATCGGCATTGTCCTGGCAATCGGTGCTTGGCACCCGTCGCCCGGTCAAGACCCTGACAACCAAGGCGGGTACGCGATCGTCCTGTTGTTGTTCGTTGTGTTACTGTTCATTTATGTTCCCGTGGCCATGCGGTGGCTCGGTACTCGTTTGCGTCGTCAAGGCTCGGCCGATCCGCAGCCGCCCGACGCCGCATAACGGCCGGCCCCGGCCACTGAACGGCGGTGTGTTATGCGTCAAACCGCGATCACCTACGGTGACGGCAGGCCAGTTTCGCTTGGCGACCTGATCGACGTCTCGGTCGGCAAGAACAATGTCAAACGCGCTCGGATCGTCATGCTCGGCGATACAGGCGAACCCCTCGATATTGATCAAAGTTTCCTGGACTGGGTTGAGCGGGACAACGTAATGGAGCCCTCCCACGTTGTAGTGGAATGGGTAGGCGACAACCCTTTAACGCACAATGATCCGAAGTATGCGCCGGTCGGGAACTACATGGTGATTACGGCAGATTGCTGCGACGTCCGAGTTGACGCCTAACCCAAAATTGAAGCGGAATGGCCGCCGGCGTGGTAGGGTTGACCGGCCATCAGCGATACAGACCGGCCGCGACCACTGAACGGTGTTGCGTTATCAAACTGACGAGGCGTGTATGGCTTCAACCATCCCGGAGGGCAAGCAGTCGGTCGTGGGCGTCCGGCTCACCGGCTCGTCGTTTACCGATGTTTGCCTCGGCGAAGCGAACTTCGAGGATGTGAATCTCGCAAAGGCGAGCTTCCACAACATCAACTTGTCGCATGCTCGCTTCGATGACATCAACTTCTCCAATGCCGCGATCAGCAACGCCAACTTGTCGGGCATGACGATCAACGGCATCCTGGTCACGGACCTGCTGGCCGCCTATCAGCGGTCGGCCTAACCACCCGCACCAGCAGACCGGCCGCGGCGGGGTAGTTTAGTTCAGGCGAGCGGAGCGTGTGCCGCCGGCCCGGGCGCTGAACGGTGTTGTGTCCTCCATCGAGGCGAGTCTACATGAATCGTGAGGTTGACCGAGCACTACAAACGGTGATCTGGTGCGACCGCTGCAAGCGTGTCGTCAACCTGAACGACGAGCGCGGGCACTATCACCAGGAGCAGTGTGGCGGCTGTCGTAAATTCAAGTCCATCAATTCGGATTGGGGTTGGTGCAAAAATCATGCGAGCGTCTATTGCGGCCGGCTGATGTTCGAGCACGATACCTGCTCGGCGTACGTGCAGGGCGAGTGGAAGTAGCCGGATAACCACCCGCGGCAGCGGCCCGGCCCCCAAGGCGTCGGGTTTGTTTGGGCCATATGGCCGCGAAAGTGCGTAGGGCGGGATGGAATCCCGCCGTCTTCGTGTCGGCGGGGCGGGGGCTTATCGAAACCCTCACATCCAGCACGTACAATCCGCGCGCATGTCCGATCGGTCTTACTTGTGGCGATTGATGATGCCCTTCGCCGCCATGATGGTGGCGGTCGTGGTCGTCAGTGGCGGGCTTATTTATCGGTCCGGCGTCGAGACGGCGC
>JBQCCH010000465.1:0-4996 GCA_051962375.1 Tepidisphaeraceae bacterium | reverse complement strand
GGGGCAGGTCATCGGTGGCGATGCGTTCGTGAAGATTGGAATTGCCGATGCCTTCGGCAGAGCGTGCGATTCGGCGGACGGGGCGGATCGCGAGCCGTGCCATCATGTAGCTGATCGCCAGGCAAATGGTGATGCCGATGGCGAGGGTCGCCAGAACGCGTCGGCGATATTTCAGGAGCAACGCATCTTCCAATTGCGTCGCCGTCGCGATTTGGATGACCAGGGGTGCGTCGGCAGGCCCGACGGTAGCGGCCATGACGCGGAATGATCGGCCGTCGGGAAGGACGCGGTCTTCGGCGGCGAGTTGGTCCGGTTCGATGGAGGGGCTTGGGAGCGTCTCGCGCGGCATGGCGGCGGACAAAAGCGAGCGCGCGACAATCGTCCGGCCATCGGTGCCGATGACGCGCAACACAAAGAGCCGCCCGCTTTGGTTGCGGTGCCGTTGCTTTTCCGACCCTTCGCTTTCCCGGGTTTCCTGCGTCAGGAGTCTGATGAGATCTGAACGATTGCCGTCCGCCGAATCAACGAGATGTCGCAGGACATCGACTTCGTTTTCAAGGCGGCTGTCGGACTCGCGAATGAGCGCGGTCTTGAGCGACAGGTACATCGCGGCACAGATCCCGAACACGAGCAGGGACATCGGGACGCCGTACCAGAGCGTGAGATCGGCAGCCAGCGTGCGGCGGCGCGGTCGCGCCTGGCCGGTAGGCTTATTCCTTGTCCAGAACATATCCCACTCCTCGCACGGTCCGGATGAGCTTGGTCGGATAGGGATCGTCGATTTTGGATCGCAGCCGACGGATGGCTACATCGACGGTGTTGGCGTCGCTGTCGAAATTCATGTCCCAGACCTGCTCGGCGATCTGGCGTCTGGACAACACGTCGCCGGCCCGGCGGGCGAGGAGCGAGAGCAGCAAAAATTCCTTCGAGGTGAGTTCAATCGGCTGGTTGTCGCGGGCGACCTTGTGGCGGCGCAGGTCGATCTGGAGATCGGCGAGGCGGATCACGTCTTCCGTACGGACCGGGCCGCGGCGGACGATGGTATGGATGCGGGCGACCAATTCCGCAAAGGCGAACGGCTTAACCAGGTAATCGTCGGCCCCGGAGTTCAGGCCCTTCACGCGATCCGCCAAAGCGTCGCGAGCACTCAGGACGATGACCGGGGTTTTATCGCCGGCGACGCGGAGGCGATTCAAGACTTCCCACCCATCGAGCCCGGGCAGCATGACATCCAGTACGGCGGCATCGAATGCGCTGGCTTTCATGACGCGAAGCGCTTCGGTCCCGCTGCCGACGCACTCGGCGCGGATGTGCTGCTCGGCAAGTCCCTTTTGCAACGACGAGGACAGTTTGACGTCGTCTTCGATCAGGATCACGCGCATAACGGCTTCTCCGGAGAAGCGGCAGTATAAACGAAGATAATGACAAAATGATGAGGCCGGCTCGGTGTCGGCTAGGATGTCATCGAATTGTCATCTCCGATGCCTACAAGACGACGACCAAGGGACATTTCCATCATGCAAGAATCCGCCGAACCTTTTATGCCGCGCGTTGGGTGGCTTGCCGCGATTTTTTTCGTTGCGTTGACGTTGATCTTGAGTCTCAGCATCCGGCAGAACCTCAATGTTGACGAAAACCCGTTCATCGCCAGCGGGGTGTTGCTGCATCAAGGCGTTTTGCCTTATCGCGACTACCTTTATTACCACCTGCCGACGCTGGTCATCATTTATTCGGCACTCTTTCGGGTGAGCGATCATCTGCTGTTTACCGCGCGGGCGTTTTAGGTCGTTTTAGGGGCGCGGACGGTGACGCTGCTGGTGGCCGCCGCCTGGTATTGGCTGCGCGACCGGAAGCAGGCCAGGGGGTGGGCATTCGGGGTCGGGCTGTTGTTCCTGTTCGATCCGGTCTTCACGTATACGTCGGGCCAGGCCTGGAATCACGACTTTCCGGCGGTGACGTGTCTGGCTGGCTTGCTTTGCCTGTTTGCGGGGGTGTCGCGCGAGCGAAAAGCGATTTGGATGGTGTGGGCAGGCGCGGGGCTGGGGCTTGCGATGACAAGCCGGCTGACGTTTTTCGTGGCGCCGCTGGCGTACCTGGTCTTTCTCGCCTCCGTCCCGGGCCTGGGCCGGGGTGAGCGGGTGAAATTGACGGCGTGGCTGGGTTTCGGCGCCATTCTCGTGTCGCTGCCGAGCCTTTGGATCTGCTGGCAATCGCCGGCGAATGCGTGGTTTGGGAATCTCGGTTACCCGGCCCTGAACACGCGTTATCACATCACCCACAATTTTTCCGGCCGACGCGCGTTTACCCTCTTCGACCGCATCGGATACGTCGTTCTGCATTGGTTCAAACTCCCGGGCGATGGGATCGTGACGGCGTTGGTCGTGTTTTTCTCCGGCGCGGCATTGCGGCGATTCAAACCGTTCGCGGATCGGCGGGCGGCCGAGTTGCTGGCGATCCTGATTTTGACGGTCTGCCTGCTGGGGACGGCATTCGCTGCTTCGCCGATGTTTGAACAATATCTGTACGCACCGGTGCCGTTCATGGTGCTGGGCATCGCCAGAGCGATCTCGATGCTGCCGGATTTCACCGATCGGACCGCGGTTCGCCGGACGTTTGGCGTTTGCGTTGGCGTGTGCGTGGTCGTGGGGGCGGTGGCGTTTCGGGGCGTATTGCTGTTGCCGACGATTTCAAAGTGGGAGCCGATGAAAGCGCACGCCCTCGGTCAACGCATCGCGAACATCACGGGCGGCCGCCAGGTGTTGACGCTGGAGGTGGTTTACCCCCTCGAGGGCAAATTGCCGATCATGCCTGAGCTGGCGACGGGCCGGTTTGAAGTGCGGTCGGCAGCGTATCTGTCGCCGGCTGAGCTTCGGGCGCGGAAGATGCTGTCGCGCGGCGAAGTCATCGCCCTGTTGCAGAAAGACCCGGAACTGCCGTTGCTGACGACGGGGGCCGATTCGGAGACGGAAGATTTGCTGACGCAGATCGCCAGCGGATTCGGCGATCGCCGGATCGGCTTGCCCCGGGTGGGGGCGCTGTGGGTCCCTGCTTCGATGGCGCCGCAAAACGCCGTTGATCCGCCGCCGATTGCGGGGCGTTAGCGCGACTGCCGGCGGATGGTCATGTCGAAGTTCTTCACCATCGATTGGTAAAGGGTCCAGATCGCGCCGCTGTAGAGGGCAATGGCGACAAGCGTGAAGCCGGCCAGCAGCAGGCGGGCTTCGCCGACGCTGAGGGCGCCACTGCCGGACCGAAGCGCGGTGCCGCCGAAGACGTCGGGATAGATCATCGTGGCGACGACGCCCAGCGGGCTGAACGCGGTGATCGCGACGGACAGGGCGCCGATCGCATTGCCGTTTGCGGTATAGCCGCACCAGCCGAGCAGCGACATGCAGCCGATGACGATGCCGAGACTGCTCATGACCGCGCGGACGGTCGTCCGATTGCGAAGCGACATTTGCATGCCCACCACCGTGGCGAACGCCGCCAAAATCATCATGACCAGCGGCAGCAGCAGGATTGCTTCGGGCCAGACGAGCCATTGGCCGGAGGTATCGCCGGAGAGAATCCATTTGACGGCATCAGCGATGACGAACATCGCCACGCTGAGGGCTGGGACGATGACCAGCGGGAGCACGAAGCCGAGCAGGCCGACCAATTTGCCGCACAGGTAGGTGCGGCTGGAGATGGGGGTGCTGAGCAGGATGTCGAGCGTGCCGTCCTCGCGTTCACGCGTGACCGTGCTGGCGGCGGCATTGGTGACGACCAGCAGGATCACCACCAATTCGACGAGCACGCCCCCCAGCAGAAACTGGTGCGCTTGCGTCCGGCTGATCCGGCCGCCGATCGAGCCTAGGTCCAAATCGGTGAGGATTTTGGTCCCATGCTGCGTCACGGTTTGGTGATTCAGGACTTCATACCGACCAAACAGCCGGTCTTGGCTTTCGGGCGAGCCGTCCACGGTGACGCGCGTCGCAGGGGTGATGCCGTACGTCTGGTTTTCGCCGAGCACATGCAAAGAGCCAGCGCCCGGATCATAACTGCCAGCCTGGATGTAGGCGGTGGGCGGCTTGGATTCGGTGACGTAAAGAACCAGCACGACGCCCGCGCCGATCAGTCCAAGCAGAATGAAGCCGTAGCGTGTGATGGAAGCTCGGGCGGCGGATGACTTGGTGCGTGCTTCGCGCCAGGCGATCGGATTCATCCAAACCGTGCGCGGGGCGCGCGTGCCACGGATGATGCGGAGCGGAACCCATCGGGCAAGCGTCTGGCGAAGCGAAAAGCTGGATTGCGCCACGCGCCGAAGAACGACAATGGAGGGCAGCACCAGCACCGCGCTCAGCGTGAGCATGAACGTGGGAAAGAAGGTCGCCGGTCGCGTCAGATACCACTCCATCGGCCAATGGCGCAGGACAGGGGGCAGCGTGGTGACATCGGGCGGGCGATTGCCGGAAAAAAGCGTTTGCAGCGCGAGAAACGGGTGAATGCCGCTGAGCCACCCGGTGGCGGCGCGTTCGGCGGTGGGCTGCTGCGTGAGCGGATCGATCAACGTCGGGTGCATCCAGCTGGCTTGATCGAGCAGATAGCCGCCGACCAGAAACGTGATGATCAACATGTAGAAGCTGAAAATCGTGCGGCGCGTGCCGATTTTGAAGGTGGCGATCGCGGTGGCGAGCGCCCCGGTGACGATCGCAGTGGCGGCGGCGATCGTAAAAGAGAGGGCGATATCGCCGATCCCGACGCCGCCGAAAATTTGCGTAATCGAGAATATCGGTATGCCGCTGATCAGCAGGGCGACGATGAAAAACAGCCGGGAGCCGAGCGAACCCAGAATGATCTGGCCGTTCGTCTGGGGGGTTGAGAGCAGGATGTCGTAAGTTTGGGCGTCTATTTCCTGGGTAATGGCGCCGGCGGTAAAGATCGGCGCGAGCAGCGACACGAGAAACAACTGCAAATACGACATTTGCATGAAAATGCGTTCGCTCGCGCTGGCGAG
>JBQCCH010000464.1:0-2692 GCA_051962375.1 Tepidisphaeraceae bacterium | reverse complement strand
TCTCACAAACAATCCGAATTCCTCGAATGAAGCCGATTCGCAGCGTCGTCCGCTGAATCAGCCGTTCGACTTTCCGTCGAGCGGCGAACCTTCTGCCGTTGCCGGTTCAACCGTCTTTCCTGAAACGGCCGAGGTCACTCGCTGACGCCGGCCCGCAAGTCCGCGTGACGATTACGGGGCATTGATGATGTATTCAAACGTCTGCCCATCCTGCGTGCGCCCCGCCATCTCCGGACGATCGATCGTGATCGTGATGCGATACATCTTCGGGCGATTCGTGTCGCTCGGGCCCCACGCGGCGGTATACGCAAACGCGGGACTGTTGGCAGACGGAGTCGAACTGTTAATCGTGTAGGCAGTAGCCGGCGCGGGCTGCGGGTCCCCCGAATTGATTTTCGCAACCTGTTCAAAAGTGTCGTTCGGTACACCCCCACTGCCCGTTCCGTAGCTCGTTACTGACACCGGTGGCGTCGCGAGGCTTCCAATGTATTTAACAAAATCAGCATAGGTGACGACGTCACCATTCGTAGCCTGTATCGTCGACCCATTCCCGCTTGTGGATCGAGGCAGGCCGTACCATTGGATCTGGCGGACGCCGTTTACGACAACGAAATCGACTTGCCCATCGGGTGAAAAACCGCCGTTCGTAGCCGCAGTATCAAGGGCTCCTGCGCTGGTTTGCGAGACAAAATCCCCCGCATATTCCACGATGAATTGCGAGCACGCCGGCAGGAACAGCGGCACCAGCCCGGCGCTGCCCGTGGAGCTCATCGGCTTCTGGACCAGCGGGTTTGCCTGGAAGGGCGTCCTTGTCATCAGGGCGTCCCACCAATTGTTGCCGCCGTAGTAGCTCGCCTTCGGTGTTTTCAGCGGAGTGATGTAGTCCGCGAGGCGCTGCTTGAAGTCCGCGATGCTGGTGCCGACCAGATCGTAGCGGGCTGTGGGGATCGTGAATGCGTTGTCAGACGAAGACGTCTCCGGCGAAAGCGGCGTCAGGTCATACGTGCCGCTCGTACTGGCGGCAAAGTAGGCCTGCGGCACCGGCGTGGAGGCTGCATCGTAAATCTTGTTCCCGGTCGGCGTGACCATCAACGACGCCGTTCGCCCGAGCGTCCACTGGCTTGCGTAGTAATTGTTGGGATTGGCGGCAGCCGAGCCGTTGCCGGCGGTTTTGTAATTCCCGCTGTTGTCGGGCAGCGCCAGGTGCCCGTACCAGATCCAGGCTTCGGGGGAGCTCATGTTGTCGACGAACGTGCCGTTGTTCCCGGTCTGGCGGTAAAAGCGATTGCGGGCGCAGAAGGTGAAAACGTCTTGGCGGTGGTTTCTGGAGTTGATCGTCAGCGGCGTGACGATTTCCCCGGGAACGGTCGATTCCCCATCCACGCCGTTGCCATTGATGTCGAGGGTCAGCGGATTGCCGTCGAGGTCCGATTGCTCGTCGAGCTTGTTGCGGTACCCGGACTGAATCTGGTTGCGGATGACGATGAACGGCGAATCGCTCGCCAGCGCACCCAGATCCTGGGTGAAGACCGTTTGCGCCGCCCGGGCGTCGCGCGTGGCGGCGTTGAGGCCCTGGCTGGCGCCGACGGCGGCGCCGGTGATCGAGAAGATCTTCGTCACCGCCAGCATCAGCACCAGCACCAGCGCCACGCTGATGATCATTTCCAGCAGCGTGAAGCCGGCGTTTGTTCGACGAGGATGTTGAGAAGGCGTCATCATGAATTCAATGGCCGATTACGGAACCGTGACGAACGTCGTATACACCGCGATGTCTTGCGCGGGCCCGGTGTAATTGCTGGTCTTGCCGGTTTGGCCCGGCGTGGCGGCGAGATTGTCGAACCCACGCCCCAGCACATAGGCGACGGCCGCTTTCGTGCCGGTATCGATCTTCACGTTTGTGCCGTCGAAGGCTTGGCCGTTCAATGTGCCGGTCGTGCCATCCACGCCGATCTCGGCGATGTCGTCCTTGAACGATCCCGGTTGGCCGCTGGTGGCGGTGGAGGAGTAATACGCGCCGTCAGCGCCCGGATCGAGCGACATCTCATAGCCCGGCGCCAGTTGCCAGGCATTTCCGGTCGAATCGATATCCAGCCGTTGCACGCCGACCCGGAAAATTCGCCCGTTCATGTGACCCGCGACATCTTCACCCGTGGCGCTGAGGCGGTCATCGGAAATGACGATGTACGTGCCTTCAGCGACCGAGCCGGGGACGGCGGCGTACACGGGGTCGGTCGGGAAGGGGGCCTTGCCGCTGACGGAACTGAACTTCGCGATATAGCTGCCTTCCGCGCTGTTGTAGGTGATCGTCACCAGCACCGGGCGGGGCTCCAGATTGTAGATCAACGGCTTGGCGGCCGCGGGTGCGAGGCAATCCCCCGACACGCCACCGGTGGCAGTGGAGCCCAGTACGAAACTCGAATGTGCTGCCGCCTGCGCGTTGATGACGATCAACTGCGCGCTGCTGGCCGGCGTGAAGGTGACGGTGCCCCCCTTGTTCGGTCCGATCAAGTCACGCTTGTAAAGGACGGCATACGCGTTGCGATTGTCCGACTGATTGATGAACGCGTTGGCGAATTGGCTCCAGACGGCGTCATTGTGCATCAGCGTGTTGCCGTTCGCGTCGTAAAAGGCGCGGGGATCGCGAAGGGAGCGGACTTCGCCGGGCAACGTCACGGTGGAATTCAGCGGCACG
>JBQCCH010000463.1:0-3039 GCA_051962375.1 Tepidisphaeraceae bacterium | reverse complement strand
GCGCGATTCTCCCGGGACATGAGTTTCGTCTGCATCACAACCCTCCGACATGAAGTGACTTCAACCGTTCAAGATCCGCACGACGGCGACAGCGGCTGCCACCGGGGGTGGCGGGCAGGATGCATCAGGCCGACACGAGGATTCGAGATCGGACAGCGGCCCTTCGCCGGGTGCCGCGTGCTGAAAAAAGTTGCCGATCTCGCTGATGCCTCCGCAAACATCCGCTGAACGTCACGGACTAGGGTAAATTGTCGCGGGTGCCTGAGCAACACAATTTTGAAAATATTTTATCATTTCTTGAAACAGTATTTCAAAAGCAGACGGCGGCCACCCGCTTCCACGATCAGCCGCCTTACCTCACTGTGACCAAGCACAAGAGATCGACCGCCGCCATTCCCCCGGGATCAACCGAGGTGCTTTCGACGCCCGGAGCGCTCGATCATCCGCCCGAAAGGAGCAATCACGGTTTGAAAATTGTTTTCAAATTTTGGTTGACTGTTTTGACGCGTGATTTACATTGCTGATTCAAGTCACCGCCCGCTCTGGTCGTCGGATTGGCGTCGCGTCCTGCGTCGCACGGCACGATCGGATTCGTGGGCATTTCAGTCAGAGGCGAACCTACGGAGTGAGGAAAATGACGAATCGAACGCGACAGATTGTTTCGGGAACCGCGGCGGCCTCCTTGATCTCGGCGCTCGCGGGCGCGCCGATGGCGCAGGCGGCGAAGTATTGGTCGCCCCAGGGGGCGAGCACGAATTTCAATGCCGACCCCACCACGGCGGCGAACAGCAATTACGTAACCACCAACGGCGGGAGCACGCGGTCGACGATCGGCCCCGCCGATGCCGCGAATTTCGACACCGCCGGCCTGAATCAGCCGACGCTCACCGCCGACATCAGCCTCACCCGGCTCGAATTTTCGGCCTCCTACACGCTCAGCTCGATGTCCGGCACGCTGACGCTCACGAGCAACAACACCACCTCCAGCGGCGGCTTCTCCATGAGCGTGAGCAGCCCCACCAGCGGCGCGGTCACCATCTCGGCGCCCCTGGCGCTCGGGGCGAGCGGCAGCCAGGTGTTCTACAACTCCGGCGGCACGGGCGGGCAGGTGCTGACGCTCAGCGGCCCGATCAGCGGCGGCGATTCCAGCGCCAATCTGATCCTCTACGCCAATGGCGGCATCGTCGTCAGCGGCGACAATTCCTACGCGAGCAACACCTGGATTTACGGCGGCAATTCCGTGAGTGTCTCGTCTCTCGGGAATGCCGGCGCGAACGGCAACCTGGGGGCCGGCTCGGTCATCGGGTTCGGCTCGGGGGGAAGTGCCGGGTCGCTGATCTACACCGGCACGGGCGAGCAAACGAGCAAGGCGCTGGCGCTGAACAGCACCACCGGCGCGACGACCATCACCCAATCGGGCAGCGGCGCGCTGGTCTTCACCAGCACGGCCGCCATCGCGGCGCCGAATGCGGGGAACAAGACGCTCATCCTGCAGGGATCGACCAGCGGCACGGGAGAAATTGACGGCATCGTGCAGAACGGCGCGGGCGTGGTCTCGCTCAACAAGGCCGGCTCGGGCACGTGGACGGTGACGGCGGCCAACACCTATACCGGCGCGACCACGGTCGCTGGCGGCACGCTGGCGTTTGCCATCGCGGGTGACGGCGGGAGCAGCAGCTCGCTGGGGGCGGCTTCCAATGCCGCGAGCACCCTGCTGCTGGCGAACGGCAGCACGCTGAGCTACATCGGCGCGGGCGGCTCGACCGATCGCAGCTTTACCCTCAATGCAACCTCCGCCAACAGCGGCGCGACGCTCGATGCCTCCGGCAGCGGCGCGATCGCGTTCACCAACACCGCGTCGCCGGCGTTCGGCACGAGCAACCAGTCGCGTACGCTCACGCTCGCGGGCACGAACACCGCCAACAACACGCTGGCGGCCGGCATCGGCAACAACGGCACGGGCGCGGTCGCCGTCGTCAAGAACGGCGTCGGCACCTGGGCGCTCACCGGGGCGAGCACCTACACCGGCGGGACCACGGTCAACGGCGGCACGCTGCTCGTGGGCGGGAGCGGATCCGCCACCGGCACGGGCACGGTCAATGTCACGGCCGGACGCTTCGGCGGCGCGGGCACGATCGCCGGGGCGATCCAGATCGGCGACGGCAGCGGCACGAACGACGCCCTTCTCGCGCCGGGCAACCCGGGACAGGTCGGCACGCTGGGCGCGGCGGGCGTGACCTTCTCATCCGATGGCCAATACCAGGTGGACTTGGTCGGCGGCGTGGGCGCGACGGTCAGCGACCAGACCCAGGTCAACGGCACGATCACGCTCGGCGCAGGCGTGGCCTCGCTGGATGCGGCGTTTCTCAGCGGGACGGCCGCGAGCGGGGAAAAATACTTCATCCTCACCAACGATGGCGCGACGCCCGTGGACGGCTATTTCGCGGGGCTGCTCGACGCGAACGGGGGGATTTCCAGCGACGATCCCACCGTGCTGACGGCCAACGGATACGCCCTGAAAATCAGCTACACCGGCGACAGCTCGACGGCCGCCGTGACCGGGGGGAATGATGTGGTGCTCTACTCGGTCGCCGTCCCGGAACCGGCGACGCTGACGCTCCTAGGCCTGGGCGGCCTGGCCCTGCTGCGGCGAACGCGGCGCGCGGGACGCGGCGCGTAAGATTCCCCCCGCGCCCCCTCGCCGATGCGCCGGCGGGGTTTGTTGTTCCAACAAAGGGTCCGCTTCTCCTGCCGAAGGGCGTCGGGGAAGCGGACCTTTCGATTGAGGGGGCAAGTAGGACATTTCTATTGAGGTTGGACAGGGGCGAGATTTTTCCGCCGCTTTTTTCCGGGGCCGGCGGTAGAACGAATGGGGTGGGCGTTTTGGCTCTTTGGCAATTGAAGCGGCGGTGTTGCGGCTGGGATGAGTGAAGACGTTGGGTACTGCGTATTGCGTACTGCGTAAGGGGTAGTCGGCGTGGCGCGGGGGGTTCGTCTGGGTTGCGATAAGTCGCTTGGCGGGCTGGGCGAGGGCCGTTG
>JBQCCH010000462.1:0-5563 GCA_051962375.1 Tepidisphaeraceae bacterium | reverse complement strand
AGCTCGCGCCGCCACGGCGGACGCTCACGCAGATCGCGGAGCAGATCGAAGCGATTCGGTCCGGCTTTTGAGCCATCGGTCGCGGATTGAGCGGTTTACGGTTAGATTCCCCGACATGTCGAAGATCGATTGGCCCGCGCTAGTAATCGGGCTCGTGATGGCGTTTTACTGGGGCCGGGTGATTAAGCTGGTCTTCAAGACCCGGCGGCTGCACGGGAAGAGCGCTCACTTCGTCCCCCCTGAATTGCTCGGCCGCCTGCTGCGGATCATCTGGTATCCGAATGTGGCCGCCTGGATCACAATTCCCCTGGTGCTCGCCTTTGTTCACACCCACCACTTTTCGTTCCAACGCTTCTGGCGCAATCCTGTTCCGGAATATTTCGCTGTAGCTGCCGCGGTGGTTGCCCTGTACCTCACGCTGCTCTGCTGGCGCAAGATGGGCAAAGACTGGCGAATGGGCATCGATCCCAATGAAAAGAATACGCTGATCATCACCGGCCCTTATGCATTGGTTCGGCATCCGATCTACGCATTGCAGTGCACGCTGGCGGCGTTGTCATTCATTGCCGTGCCGGTCGGATCGATGGCCGTTGTTGCCATTGTTCAGATCTTCCTGCTCTCATGGGAAGCCCGGCGCGAAGAGCAGCACATGTTGAGCGTCCACGGCGATTCGTACGGCGACTACATGCGGCAAGTCGGTCGATTCTTTCCTCGCGGCCGGTATCGAGCCACAGCGGCGTGAACGGGACACCACTCAACATCTTTCAAAAGACGCAGCGTCTCTGGGATACCCTCCATCCCTACAACGCGGCCCAGCTCGCAACCCTCTCGAGCGCCCAGCCGACGGTTGTCATCGAGGAGGCCTTTAACCGCGCAATCCGTGGCTTGCGGCTTGGCATCTTCGATTGCGAGAAGAGCCGCTATCGCGTTGACCCGGGACCGCGTGTGCCGCTGTCGATCACCGACGAGCCGCTCGAACGCATTCTTACGCGGATGATGAATGCTCGCTTTGATGCCCAGCGATCATTCCCTTTCCGGCCATTCATTCACCAAAGCGGCGAGACGCAGACGATTGGGCTGATTTATCAGCACTGGGTGGCGGACAGCGTGTCCATTCGCCTGTTGATGCAGGCGTGGATTCGCTCGATGCACGATCCGGCGTGCGATATCCGCCCGATTCAGCTTCCGCGAGGGGGGATGTGGCATTACTTCGCGGCGCCGTCGGTCGGTTGGTCGGTCGTGGGCCAGCTTAGCAGCCTGGCGGGCTTCGCCTCGCGGATGAAGCGGATGCGCCGCATCGAAGGCCGTGTCGATTCGCAAGAGGTGGCGGTCGTTGTTCGCGAGCTGCCTGCCGGCTTAATTCTTCGCATTCGCAGGGGCGCCCGCGCGCGCGGCGCGACCGTCGGCGATGTCTTCACCGCCGCAGCGGCGGAAGCTCTTGCGAAGCATGGGGCGAACACCGCAACCCCACGGCGCCCGGGCCTGGCGATGGGCACCATCGTGGATACCCGTGCCCGCGCGCGATCCGTCTCACCCCGGATTTTCGGCCTGTTTCTCGGGTTTACGATGACCGCGTTCAACGGGCCCGATGCAAAGCAGTTCGATCGATTGCTCGCCCGAGCGGTGAAGCAGCGGAAATCGGACGCGCGGCGACACGCTGCGGAAGCGTCTCAGCTGAATATGGCAATCGGCTATTTCCTCGCCCACCGAATGCGGCCGCACAGTCTGCTGGAGTTTTATCGAAAGCGTTTTCCCCTCGCCGGCGGTTTGTCGAGCGTCAACCTGGAGAGCGAATGGTCGCAGGACTTACACCCAGCGCCGGTGGCCCTTTACCATCGCGTCAGTCCGACAGGGCCCCTCATGCCGATCGTCTTTACGCCGACGACGCTGGGGAATCGGCTCAGCCTCTGCTGTACCTACCGAACGGCTTTGTTGACGCCGAACCAGATTGAGCGCGTGATCGCTCAGTTCATCCAGCGACTAATTCAGTTTGCCGGTGAAACCGACGGCTAAACGCTGGGCTTTCCCCGGCTGCGGAGTGTTTGGACAATTGCGTCATAAAACGCCCGCGGCACACGCCGATTTCCCGCGCGGCCGAGCGAAATCTTGGGCTTGTTGTTTCCGTGAAAATCGCTGCCGCCGGATTTTAAGACGCCATATCGATCGGCGAGGGCCGTGTAGGTTCGAACCTGCTCATCGCTGTGGTCGGAATGAAGCACTTCGATCCCGTCGAGGCCAAGATCGATCAGGCCTTTGATGATGCGGTCCAGTTGCGCATCATTGTCGGTACGAAGCTGTGACGGATGCGCCAGGACCGCCAGACCGCCGGCATGGTGAATCATCTCAATCGCTCGGCTGGGGGACAGGCGCTCTTTGTCAAAGTAAGCCGAGCCGCCGGGTGCGAGATAAACGTCGAACGCCTGCTTGATTGAATTGACGAGCCCCTTTTTCAACAGCACCGCCGCAATATGCGGGCGGCCGACCACGCCCCCGGCCGCCTGGTCTTGCACTTCCTGCATGGTGATCGGAACGCCGATCTCCTGCAGGCGAGAGACGATTTTGGGATTGCGCGAATCGCGTCCACCCAGCAATTCTTCGGTCAGGGAGCGCAGTGCCGCACTCTGGGGATCAACGCCGAATCCGAGGATGTGGAGCGTGCCCGGCTGGGGGAATTCGGCACTGATTTCGATCCCCGGGAGAAAGTCGATACGGTGCTCCAGCGCAGCCGCCGCCGCTTCAGCGACGCCTGCGACGGTGTCATGATCCGTCAGCGCAACAGCGCTCAGCCCCTGCTGCGCCGCCAGGCGAACGACTTCGGCCGGCGCGAGTGTTCCATCCGAAGCCTTGGAGTGGGAATGAAGATCGACGTAAGACGAAGCGATCACTGCGGTGCCTTGGCGGGAGTCACCAGCTTGATGTCGTCAGCATCCAGGATGTACTTCTCAAGGCGGAATCCCGCGCCCGAAACGACTTTGCCGTGCACATCGACAGTCCGGCCGAGCACATCGATGGCCCAGGGCGCGCGGGCTTTGAGCGGGATGTAGCCGCCGTCGCGCATTCGAACGATCGGGCCCTGCTCACTATTGCCGGCCGTCCCCCGGATGGTCACGGTTCGGCCATTCAGATCGGCCCAGTGTTCGGGCGATTGATCGATCGTGGAAGACAACGAATCGCAGCCGGACACGACGGCAATCAGCATCGTAAGCATCAGGCGACATTTCATCGCTACGCCCTCAAATATTGGTTCTGTTCCAGATATTGCACAATTTGCCGAGCCGCTGCCTCCGGCGATAGCGATTCGGTGTCGATCACGAGCTCCGGATTCACAGGCACCTCGTAAGGGTCGTCAATGCCCGTGAAACCCTTGATCTGCCCGGCCCGAGCTTTCTGATACAAACCCTTCGGGTCACGCTTTTCCGCGGCTTGCAGCGAGGCCTTGATGTATATTTCGACAAAATCGCCCGGCCGACACCCTTTGCGGACCGCATCGCGATCGCGCTGGTAGGGGCTGATGAAACTGGCAATGGCGATGACGCCCGCGTCGGCGAAGAGCTTGGCGACCTCGCCGATCCGCCGAATGTTTTCCATTCGATCGTCTGCGCTGAAGCCGACGCCAAATCGTTGCGCGGCCGACTCGCTGTAGGCGGCGGTTTGTTGCAGCGACTTCGCGTCTTTGTTCAAACCGAAGCGGATGTTGTCGCCGTCCAGGCGATAGACGATTTTGCCCTGCTCCAGGAGCAGTTGTTCGACGATCGACCCGATCGTTGATTTTCCAGAGCCGCTTAGGCCGGTCATCCAGAGGATGGCGCCTTTCTGATCCAGGCACTTCTGCCGGTCTTCGCGTGTCACCGCCCCCTCGTGCCACGTGATGTTGGTTTCTCGATTGGTCAGCGGCAGTGCCATGGGCTATCAGTCTTAGCGGCATACGGCCGAATCTTCAATGCAACAAGGCACGGCGGCATGATTCAGCGCCGCCGTGCCTTGGCCGTTGTCCCAGCGGACAGAATTACTCTTGTTCAAACAGCGGCGTGCTGAGATACCGTTCCCCGATCGAGCACATGATCGTGACAATGATCTTGCCCTTATTTTCGGGCCGTGCCGCGACCTTGGCGGCCGCGGCAACATTTCCGCCGGAGCTGATGCCAGCGAAAATGCCCTCTTCCTTGTGCAGCCGGCGTGCCCACTCGAAGGCCTCTTCATCCGTGATCTGCACCACTTCATCGACGATCGGCAGATGCAAATTCGCCGGCACAAAACCTGCGCCGATCCCCTGCACCTTGTGCCGCCCGGGCTTCACTTCCTGATGCGCCATGGTCTGCGAAATGACCGGCGAAGCCACAGGCTCCACCGCGATGGCCTTGAAAGAGGGCTTCAGCGGCTTGATGTATTCGGCCACGCCGGTAATCGTTCCGCCCGTCCCCACGCCGGAGACGAGAATGTCCACTTTGCCGTCGGTGTCGGTCCAGATTTCCGGGCCAGTCGTCTTCAGGTGGATGGACGGGTTAGCCGGGTTCTCGAATTGCTGCGGGATGAAGCTCTTTTTGTGTTCCGCGGCCAATTCTTTCGCTTTATTGATCGCGCCCTTCATCCCTTCGGCGGCCGGCGTCAGAACAACATTCGCGCCGAGCGCCTTAAGCAATCGGCGCCGCTCCACGGACATGCTTTCGGGCATGGTCAGGGTCAGCTTGTAGCCTTTGGAAGCGCACACAAACGCCAGTGCGATGCCCGTATTGCCGCTGGTCGGTTCCACGATCATCGTGTCCGCATCGATCTTGCCGGCCGCCTCGGCGGCTTCGATCATCGCCAGGCCGATGCGATCCTTCACGCTGCTCAGGGGATTGAAGAATTCGCACTTGGCAAGCACCGTCGCGCCGCCGGCCGGAATGACTCGGTTCAAACGAACGAGCGGCGTGCCGCCAATGGTTTCGGTGATGTTGTTGAAGATACGGCCTTGAGGTTTCAGCGGCATGAGTGCTCCTTGGTTCTCTTTCGTTCGACCCGCCATCAGCCGGTCGTTTCAACACGGTATTGCCTGATCCTTAATTCTTCAAACGACTGAACGGCTGCTCGGCGAAGGACCGGGTGTTGTCGTCGTAAACCCAACTGCGAATTTCGTCGGCCGCCGCATGTCGTACGGAGACAATCAGATAGCTGTAAAACGGCCACGCCTCCGCGGCGTCGGTCGGGCTGGGGATTGCCGGGGCGTCCGGATGGCTATGGTAGAACCCCAGAACGCTCAAGCCGCGCTGTTCGAGAGCCCGCTCGAGCAGCAAATGTTCGCGCGGATCAGTCCTGAACCGCCGGGCACGCTCATGGGGAGGCGCGACATTCGCAAGCGGATGTGCTTCTCGAATCTGCCGGCTCGCATCATCGCAGTCGACGCCCGCCAAGATCCCGCACACCTCGTCTGGATAGCCCGCGGTGCAGTGCTCAACGGCCCGTGCCAGCGCCGATCCCTCCATCACGAGTCGCCGAATCATATTCCCACCTTGCCCATAGGCAAACAGAAATTCAAGCTAAGGAGTCTGCCCTTTTGAGCGGGTGGTCGCTTCCTGGGCTTCGG
>JBQCCH010000461.1:0-14840 GCA_051962375.1 Tepidisphaeraceae bacterium | reverse complement strand
GAATCGTCGGCGGCGAGTTTGCTGGCGAGCATCGATCTGAGCACGGCGGGTCTGTTCAGCGCGACCTATACGCTGGGCTTTTCCGACCAGAATCTGCCCGGCGCCACGAGCGTCAACAGCGAAATGATGACGCTCACGCTCAGCGGCAGCGTGGTGGCGGTGCCGGAACCGGCGGCGCTGGCGGCGGTGATGGTCGGCGGGTTGGCGATCTTGCGTCGACGCCGGCGAGCCAACGCGTGAGCCGGTCGGGCGCGTGAGCGGGCGGGGCGGTCAGTCCGCCATCGTCTGGCCGCGGCCGATCAGGAAATAGAGGATCGAGCCGATCACCGGTACAAACAGGACGATCAGCAGCCACACGATCGTCATGGGTGGCTCGATGAACCTGCGCCGCACCAGATCGATGATCGCCACGATCGGCCGCAGCCACGCGCCCGCGAAGGCCAGGAGTAGCAGGAGTTCGAATGGACCCGGAAACCCGACACTGAGCATGAACGCCCCTCCGTTGGTGGGTGATGGATCATATCTGGCCGCGAAAGTGACGCAAAAAAGGGCCGACTTTTGGTGAGGAGGGCGGTAGAAAATGGGGGGAGGGTTTGGGCGGTGTGTGGTGGGTTGGATGAGTGAAGACGTGAAACGGGGGGCTACTGCGTATTGCGTACTGCGTAAGGGGGAAGAATGGGGGCGTTTTGGGTGGGGATAAGTGATGTGGCGGGCTGGGCAAGGGCCGTTGCGCTGGCGCTGAGGTGGTGAGAAATCGGAACGTTTGGCTGGGCCGGGGGTTGGGGCGGGAAATGGGTCGAAAGTGAAAAAGAAAATGGCAGGAACGGCTGACGGGTGATTTTTTCGACTTACGGCAAACGGGGGGTGGGTGAGGGGGGCAGGGCGGTGTCGAGGGTGAGTTGGCCTTGCGGGCGGAGGTGGAGCGTGATCGCGCCGCAGGCGTTGGTGCGATAGAGCGGGATGCCGCGAACGATGTTTTCGAAGCGGACCTGTTTTTGGGTGAGGGAGCGGTCATTCGACGAAAGTATGACCCGCGGGTGGACGGCCTGGACGAAGGCCGGGGTAGTCGGCTCGCTGGAGCCGTGGTGCGGGGCGATCAACACGTCGGCCCGGAGCTGAGCGGGGTCGGCCAGCAGGGCGGTCATGGCGGCGGATTGGATGTCGCCGGTGATCAGGGCGCGCGTGCCCGCGTGGGTGAGGCGAAGGACAAGGGACTGGTCGTTGTCGAGGAACTGCTGGTTCTCGCGGGGCGGCCAGAGGACATCGATGGTGGTGTCGGTCCCGAGGGGCAGTTGCTGACCCGGATCCAGATGCCGCGGCGGACGCTGGGCGTCATTCAGCGATTTGAGCAGGTGTTGCCCGACCGCGTTGCGGGAGACCAGTTGCTCAAAGTGCTCGGCAGTGAGGACTTCGCGGACGTCGTAGGCGCGAACGAGCTCGGCGGCGGCGCCGTAATGGTCGGTGTCGGCGTTGGTGATGGCGAGGGTGTCGATCGAGGTGATGCCCCGGGCGCGCAGGAAGGGGCCGATGCATTTTCGGACGGGGTCGGCGAGGCTGAGGGAGCCGGCGTCGACGACGAGGACGCGATGGCTGGGGGGCTCGATCACGATGCACTCGCCGGCGCCGACGGACAGGAGCGTGAACCGCAATTCGCCGGTGCCGGTGGATTGGGCGATGCTCGTGCGGTAGGGCAGCAGCAGGATCGCCAGCAGCGCAAAGCCGAAGCCCGCGCGGGCGAGCAGGCGGATCGACGCCCGGCGGGTATGGAAGATGGCGACCAGCAGCGTGAGATAAAACAGCAGGATCACCCAGGCGGGGGGCGCGGGCAGGGCGATGTCGCCGGCGGGGAGGCGGGCGAGCCATTCGACGGTGGCGCGCATGACATGGATCGGCTGCTGGGCGATCCACGCCCACCCCGATGCGACGCTGGGCCACAACGCAGTCAGGAGAATTTTGAGGACCCCGCCGACGAGGGAAACCAGCACGATCGGCGCCAAGGCGATGCTGGCGAAGACGGCCCATGGATTCAGCTGGCTGAAGTGGGTGGCGACGATCGGCAGGCTGACGATCCAGGCGACCAGTGCGGCCGAGAGAATAAGGATGATTTCCGAATCGATCCGGGCGGCGACGCGGAGGAGGATTTTTTGGGTGGGGGTGAAGCCGTCATCGGACGCCGGCTGCACGCCGAGCATGCGGGAGACGGGCCCGACCAGCAGGATTAAGCCCAGCACCGTGCCGAAGGAGAGTTGGAAGCCGGCATTGAAGAGGTCGATGGGCTGGTAGATCAGCATGGCGATCACGATGAGGGCGAGCAAGTGCAACACATCGATCGACCGGCGACTGAGGACGGCGACGCCGATCGCGAGCCACATGAGCACCGCGCGAACGACCGGCGGCGAGGGGAGGACGGCCCAGCCGTACGCGAGGACGAAGAGCAGGGCGACCCACCAGGCGGTGCGTGGGCTTCGGCGGAGCAAGCGCAAGGCGAAAAAGACGACCGCCCCCATGACGGCGACATGCATGCCGCTGATCGCCAGGTGGTGGCTGGTGCCGGTGGCGCGGAAGGCTTCCTGCACGTCGCGCAGCTCGGGATCGCTGTCGCCCAGGACCAGGGCGCGCAGCAGGGCGTGATCCAGCGACTGCTCATCGCTGAAGCCGGCGCCGAGTTGGGCGCGGGTCCAGTCGCACCAGCGTGTGTGCCAGCTCGGCGGATGGCGCTCGAGGATGGTGAGGTTGTTGGCATGGACCACGTGCAGGCTGGCGAGGATGCGCTGCTGGCGGTAGTAGGCGGCCCAATCGAATTGGCCGGGGTTCATGGCCGGTGCGGGGCGATCGAGGGTGCCGAGCATCCGGACGCGCTGGCCGGCGGCGAGTTGGGGGTTGGGCTCATTGATCTGCAGCAACGCCCGGCCGGTCGCGGGCTGCCAACTCGCCCAGGTCTTGACGGCAGTGACATCGACCAGCGCCGTCTGGCGGGCGGGCAGTGCGTGGTGCTGGCCCGCGTCCATGGTGACGATGCGGGGCGACTCGCTGAGCTGAAATTCGACCTGGCAGAGTCGCCGATCGTCGGAGGCGAATCGGGCGATGTCGATGGGGGCGTATCGGTAGGCGGCGAGCTGGCCGAGCGCTAGTCCGGAGCAACCGACGGCGAGCAAAAAGCAGGCGGTCCATGCGGTCGGGCGGCGGCACCGCAGGCAGAGGAGCGTGAGCACGCCCGCCACGGCGAGCCACACCCACGGAAGCACGGGAACCACATGCAGCAGGGCAATGCCGATCATCAACGCAACGGCGACCGGCGCCAGCGGACGTGCCGCGACCATGCCCGGCGGCTGCGGGCGCTCGGCGGGCGCGTCGATCGGCGGATGGTCCAACCCCTCATCCATGCGAGCCCGACAGTAACGACAAAACCGCGGCCGGGTGAGCGGCACGCGGTTTATCGACAAGCCATGATCCGAAACCGACCCTTCGCCGCAGGAGGCTACATCCCATCGACGAGGGCCGGCGTGTGTGGTGCGACCGGCTTCTGTTGGATGAGGATCGTAGCGCCCGGTTGTTGGTGCGGTACGAAGGGGGCGCAAGCAAATGATGAAATCGCCCGGCCCCGCCGACTAGCGCGATTGCATCACGCCCGGCGGCAGCAGCGGCTGGAGGTCTTCGGCCAATTGACGGGTGAAGAGGTCTTCGCCGATCGGATTCAGGTGGTAGGGGTCCCGGAAATGGGCGTAATCCGTGCGCGGCTGGGTCCAGTAATCCAGGACTTTCATGCCGTTCTCGTGGATCGCGTCGAGCACCTGCTGGTGAACCTCGGCGAACTTCGGGCTGGCGATCATGCGATCGTGGAAGGCGATGTACTGATCGGTCGGGGGCATGAGCACGAGGATCGGTGGTGGCAACTGGTTGCGATCGCAGACGGCCTTGAGCTGGGCGAACCAATCGACGCCGAGGTGGTAATTTTTCAGCAAGTTCACTTCGAACTTGTTCTGCGGCGACATGGGTTGGCCGTCGTAAACGTCGTAGGCGGGCTTCGTGGAGGCCGACTTTTTCGAAGGGCGTTCGACGAGGCTCTCGGCGGCGTCGCGGATGTTGCCCCGCGCCTCGCGAAGCGCCAGCCAGTCGCCCGAGGGGAGCTTTTCGGTCTTGGCCATGTCCAGGTAGCTGCGGCTGAAGTCGGCGCGGTAGCCGTTGGTATTCAGGTCGTCCTTGGTCAGCGTGACGATGACCTGCCGGGGCTTTTCGCCGGCGTTGTCGATGTCGAACTGCAGCATGGCCGCCGACGCATTCAGCGTGGCGCTGCCGTGCGACAGCTTGATGATTTTCGTGTGGAGCAATTGCTCGAACAGCGGAGCGTCGACGCCCCAGTCGAGCGTGCTGTTGCCCACGAACCAGATCGGCGGATGTTCTTTGCGGATCTCGTCCAGGCGCGTCTTGAGCGTGGTGCGCAGGCTCGGATCGGGCTTGAGATCGCCCTTGGCGAGCAACCCCCGCGCGACCAGCTCCGCGCCGGCGAGCAGCGCCAGCGCAAAGAGCGCGCCCTTCGGCACGGTTCGCGGAAAGCGAAGGGTGTCAAAACTGAAAATAGATGAACGGGATGTCATTGTTTTCACCCATGATCAGGATCATAAACACCATGAACGCGATAATCGCGCCGCGGACCGGCCAGGACCATTTGAGGAAGACGGTGTGGTCTTTGCTGCGGTATTGCGGCAGATCGATCATCAGCACCAGGAGCGCGAAAAAGGCGACCGTCGCCGCGTCATGGAACGAGAACGCGTGCAACTGGAACCGGCCGCCGTGTTCGCCGCGCAGGAGGAGGATGCCCTTGAGGTATTGCCAGCTGACGCGGATCGGCGTGGGTCGGAAAAAGATCCAGGCGAGCAGGACCAGGTGCAGTGTGCCGAGCAGTTTGAAGATGTGCCAGGGTTTCCAGGGCTCATCGACGGCTTTGCGATCGCCGAGCATCGCCTTGTGGCCGGCGAGGAACAATCCGTGCAGGCCGCCCCACGCGATATAGGTGAAGCTCGCCCCGTGCCACAGCCCGCCGAGCAACATGGTGATCATGTTGTTGCGGTAGGTGTTGAATTTTCCGTACCGGTTGCCGCCGAGCGGGATGTACAGGTAATCGCGCAGCCAGGTGCTCAAGGAGACGTGCCAGCGGCGCCAGAATTCCGTGATGTTGCGCGAGAGGTAGGGCTGCTGGAAATTTTCCATCAGCTCGATGCCCAGGAGCCGGCTCGTGCCCCGGGCGATGTCGGTGTAGCCGGAGAAATCGCAGTAGATCTGGATCGCAAAGAGCCACGCGCCCTTGAGCAGGATGCTCCAGCTGTGGTAGCCGGCGCCGGCGAAGCAGTCGTTGACGATCGGGGCGACCGAGTCGGCGATCGCCATCTTCTTGAACAGGCCCATGAGAATCAGCAGGCACGCGCTGGCGATTTTGTCGCCGTCGACGGTGCGGGGGTTCTCATACTGGCGGATCATGTGCCCGGCCCGCTCGATCGGGCCGTTCACCAGTTGCGGAAAGTAGGCGACGAAAATCGCGTAATTCAGCGGATCCGTCACCGCCCGGATGCGCCCGCGATAAACGTCGATCGCGTACGACATGCTCTGGAACGTGAAAAACGAGATGCCCACCGGCAGCACGATGCGCAGCGTCGTCAGGTGCGGGTGCAGGTGCAGCGCCTGCAGCAGGGCGGCGGTCGATTCGATGAAGAAATTGAAGTACTTGAAGAACCCCAGCAGGGCGAGGTTGGCGATGATCGACAGCAGCAAGACGAGCTTGCGGTGGTGCGCCACGCTGGCCGAGAGGCGCGTGAAGGCGGTTTCGGGGCGCGGCGTCGCGGGGGGCGGCGGCAAATCGGGGTTGTCGACCCGGTTTTTCTGCGGATTGTCGACCACCGCGTTCGGGTCGTCGAGCAACAGGCCCACGGTGTAATCGACGATCGTCGAAATCCAGAGCAGGAACAGGAATCGCCAATCCCACCAGCCGTAGAAAAAGTAGCTCGCCAGCAGCAGCAGCACGTTTTGGGCGCGCAACCGCAGGCAATAGTACAAGATCAAAACGATCGGCAGAAAGATGGCAAAGGCGAGGCTGTTAAAAACCATCCAGGCAATCCGTAAGACGCTGAATCGCGGACCAGTCGTCCCGGAACGCCCGAGAAACGGTGCCAACTTACCTCGGCTTTATCGGTTTGCCTACGGGCCTGCTTGAGCCATTCTCAGGCTCGGGCCCGCCCCGCGCAGTTCTTGCGCCGGTTTGCCGGAATCGGAGCGAACGCCTCAGCCTCGTGCCGACGATTGCTTGGTCCGGTAAGTCCAGCCGTAGGTGACGTAGGTATGCTCGAACGACCCGTCGTCATACAGATCGATCAACGCATAGCCGGCGTCGCAGTCGCCCATGTTCGTTTCTTTCCACCATCCCCCGCTGACGGCCCCGTTGCACAGGTAAGTGACGCCGTTGTAATCGACCCGATCCAGCAGGTGCACATGCCCGGACAGGCACAGCCTGACGTTGGGATGCTGCTTGAAGAGATCGCGGATGGGCATCCAATCCAGATGCATCGCGCCGCCGGGGATCTGGTAGTCGCCCGTCGCGGCGACGTCGTTGGCGGTGAAGACGGTGGTCGACAGGATCGGGATATGGCTCAGGACCAGGACCGGCGTCTTCGGATCGGTCCGGGCCAGATCCTTCGCGAGCCAATCGAACTGCCGGGCGTCCAGGTGCCCTTTATAGCTGTCTTTCCAGGGCATCACGCTGTCCAAAACGATCACGTGCCAACCGGCCCGGTCGAAGCTGCGGTAGGGCCTTTTGAGCCCCAGGGCTTCCATCGCACGGGCCTTGCCCCAATTGCGTTCCTCGCCGGTGGTTTTGCTCTTGGTTTTGTCGAGCCCCCAGACGTCGTGATTGCCGATCGTGTGCTCGATCGGGATGCTCACGTGCGATCGAACGATGCCGGTGAACATGTCCCACAGATCGCCGACGCGGGCGTCCTGGGCGTGCATGCTGTCGAAGATGCAGTCGCCGGTATTGAAGATGGCGTCGACTTTGTCGGGCTGCTTTGCGATGTGCTGCAGGCAGGCGATGAATCCCTGGTTGGCGTCGAGTTCGGGCTGCACGTGCACGTCGGTGATGTGGGCAAACCGCAACACCCGCTGCCGGGCGGCGGTGGGGCGGGTTGATTGCCCCAGCACGCGAGATGCCGTCGACACCGTCGACGCCGTCGCCAGGGCCGCCCCGCTCAGGCTTGCCCACTTCAACCAGTCCCGACGCGTCACGTCATTGCGGCTCATAAACCCTGTCCTTGCTGAATATCCCAGCCAAATCTGATCCGGGCAGAGGGTACGAATCGGCGCTAACCCGCGATGAAGAAACCGTGCCGGTCCGGCTAAAGGTGCCGCCGGCCGGCCGGCTCGCGCAATCGGCAGGGATGTCCCAAAACCCAACGCCTAGCCCCGTCGTACTAGGGTTAATTGCGGAGCGTGGGCGTCTTTAGCCTTGAGCGGCGCGGCACCACCGGGTTAGACTGTTCCCAGCGGATTGCGTTTGTTCCCGCCAGCGAGCCTGGCGGCGTGTTGTTCGTGCGCAGGTTATTCCATGGCAAAAAATCAAAAGAAACTTGGCGAAATCCTGGTCGAACTTGGCGTATGTCAGCCCAAAGAGGTGGAAAAAGCCCTCGCCCACGGAAAGAGCAAGGGGCTGCGCATCGGCGAAGCGCTGGTCGACCTGAAGATCTGCTCCGAGAGCAACGTCTACAAAGCCCTGGCCGCCCAGTACAACATGGAGTATGTGGACCTCGATAAAAACGCGGTCCCCCCCAATGCCGTCAGCCTTGTGCCCGACGACCTGATGCGCAAATACATCATCGTCCCGCTGGGCATGGAAAGCGGCAAAATCCGCATCGCCATCCACGATCCGCTGGATTTTGAAATGCAGGAAATCCTGCGGTTTCGCCTCAGCAAAGACATTCGTCCGGTCCTGGCGCCCAAAAACCGCATCAAGCAGACCCTGGACGAACTGTTCGGTTCGTCGGCGAGCAACACCATCGACAAAACGATGGACCGCACCATCGACCGCCTGCGCGACACGATGGACAAAACGATGGACAAGTCCTTGGACAAGTCCCTCGATCGCTCGATCGATAAATCCATCGACATCAGCGGCATGGGTGAAGACGCCCAGGCAGATGCGACCCAGGCGCCGATCATCAAGCTGGTGCAGTCGCTGATCGCCGAAGCCGTCCGAAGCCGGGCGAGCGATATTCACATCGAGCCGATGAAGGATCGCGTGCAGTTGCGGTACCGCATCGACGGCGAATGTGTGGTTCGCGACAAGATTCCGGCCCGCATGAAGGGCCCGCTCATCAGCCGCATCAAGATCATGGGCGGCATGGACATCGCCGAAAAACGCCTCCCCCTCGACGGCCGCATCAAGCTCAAGGTCGACAACCAGCAGATCGACTTCCGTGTCAGCTCGCTCCCGGGCGTGCACGGGGAATCGGTCGTCATGCGTATTTTGCGACCCGACGCCGTGCGAATCGGCCTGGAAGCCCTGGGTTTCGCCGAAGACGACTACAAAACGTTCCAGAAAATCATCCGTCGCCCCAACGGCATCTTCCTGGTGACCGGGCCGACCGGTAGCGGCAAGACGACCACCCTGTACGGGGCGCTCAACGTCCTCAACCGCCCCGACCGCAAGATCATCACGGCCGAAGACCCGGTGGAATATAACTTCCCCGGCATCAACCAGTGCCAGATCAAGGAGGCGATCGGCTTCAACTTCAAGAGCGTGCTCCGCTCGATGTTGCGTCAGGCCCCGAACATCATCCTGGTGGGTGAAATTCGTGACCTGGAAGTCGCCGAAATCGCGATCCAGGCGGCCCTTACGGGTCACTTGGTCTTCAGCACGCTCCACACGAACGACGCCCCGGGCGCGATCACTCGATTGATCGACATGGGCGTGAAGCCCTTCTTGGTAGCCTCGGCGATTCAGGCGGTCATGGCCCAGCGGTTGGTGCGGGTGCTGTGCCCCAAGTGCAAGCAAGTCGACAAAGAGCCGGACATGAGCTGGCTCAAACTCGCCGGCCTGGGGCCCAAAGACATCGAAGGCCAAACCCTCTACAAACCCCGCGGCTGCGACAACTGCTCCGGCACCGGCTTCCGCGGGCGAAAGGGCGTGTTCGAACTCATGCAGATGACCAGCGAGTTGCGAAACCTCGCCTTCGAACGGGCCCCGACCACCAAGATCCGCAAAGCCGCCCTCGCCGGTGGGATGAAGAGCCTGCTCATGGACGGCCGATCGAAGATCCTCAACGGCATGACGACGGCCGAGGAAATCGTCAAAGTGGCCCAGGTCGAAGGGATTACCGTCTGAGCCGCCCGATCGGCTCGGCGGGTCGGGCGTCGCGGGACGGGCGTCCCCCACACCCGGCCGCCGGCGGGGCAACCTTCAGCCCAGTCCGCACGAGTTACGCGTAAACGACAGACTTTCAAGAAGCATCACCTATGTCCACCATCCAAATCGATCGTCTGCTGGAAACCGTCGTCAAACGCGGCGTTTCCGACTTGCACCTGGCTGTCGGCAAGGCGCCCACCGTGCGCTTGCACGGCGGCCTGCGCGAACTGCAAACCAAGGTGCTGGAGTCCGACGACACCATCGCCATGATGAAGGCGATCACCCCCGAGCGCATTCAGCAGGAATTCGAAGAAACCGGCTCGGGCGACTTCGCCATCGCTTACGGCGAAGCGGCACGTTTCCGCGTTTCGATCTTCAAGCAACGCGGCAACTGCTCGATGGTGCTGCGTCAGATCCCGAACAAGCTGCTGACCTTCGACCAGATCGGCCTGCCCCGCATGGCCGAATCCATCTGCCGACGCCCGCGCGGGCTCTTCCTCGTCACCGGGCCGACCGGTTCGGGTAAGTCCACCACGCTGGCGGCCATGATCAACTGGATCAACGAAAACTTCGATCGCCACATCATCACGCTGGAAGACCCGATCGAATTTTATCACAAACACAAGAAGTCGATCGTCGTGCAGCGTGAAGTGGGCGTGGACGTGCCGAGCTTCTCCGAAGCGATTCGACGCGCCCTGCGTCAGGACCCGGACGTGATCCTGGTCGGCGAAATGCGCGACACGGTCACGATCGGCGCCGCGGTGTCGGCCGCTGAAACGGGTCACTTGGTGTTCGGCACGCTGCACACCAATGGCGCCGCGTCCACCATCAGCCGCATCATCGACGCTTTCCCCGCGGATCAACAGGAGCAGATCCGCGTGCAGTTGGCGAACAACCTGATCGCCGTGCTGAGCCAGACGCTCTGCCCGCGGGTGGATCAGGAAGGGCGTGTCGCCGCTTATGAGTTCATGTATGTCACGCCCTCGATCCAGAACCTGATTCGTGAAAACAAGGTGTTCCGCATCGACTCGGACATCCAGACGGGCAAGAAGTACGGCATGCAGTTGCTGGACGACAACCTGTTCGGCCACTTCCTCGCCGGACGCATCGGGGCGGAAGAAGCGATCGACAAGTGCCGCAACCCCGGCCTGATGGTCGATCGCCTGCGTCAGAACGGCGTGGACATCGAATCCAAGGATGACGGCCTGATCGCCGAGGCCGACGACCAGAGCGAAGCCCAAAAGCCCAATAAACCCGGCCAACCCGCCAGCCCCGACGCCCAAGCCGAAGCCGCCGCCCGAAGGGCCCGGATGATGGCGATGAATAAGAAAAGTTGATCCGTTGATCGGTTGATGCGTTGATGCGTTGATGGGTGGCGATTTGCCTGCATTTGGAACGATTGATGATCTGGAAGTATTTCGGATGGCCGAGGCATTAGCTGACGCTGTCTGGCACGTTGTCGGCGGATGGAATTCCTTCGCCCGCGTGACGGTCGGACAGCAATTGGTCCGGGCGGCGGATTCTGTCGGTGCGAATCTGGCGGAAGGCCACGCCAGCGGTTCGTTTGCGGAATTTCGGCGCTTCGCGGCGTATGCCAGACGCTCGTTGGCCGAGGTCCGATACTTTTTGCGGCGTGCCTTTGCTCGGAGATTGCTGGATCAGCCCGCGACCGACACGTTACAAGGAATGTTAAATGAGCTTCGTCCCAAGCTAGGTGCGTTTGTAAAATATCTGCATCGCCGCGCGAGCGAAAAGAGCGCCAAGCGGCCACGAATCAACCCATCAACGGATTAACGGATCAACTCTGAGGCACCCATGAGCCAAACCATCAAACCCCCCGCAACCGCTGCTTCGTCGTCCGCGCCCCCTGTTTCGTCCGGCATGCCTCCGATCGAGCAGCTTAAGGGTCGCCAGCTCGGTCGCGTGCTGGCGAAGATGGGCAAGGTGAAGCACGAGCAGGTGGTCGAAGCCCTGACCTTCCAGAAGGCCAAGGGCGGCGCCATCGGCCGGATTCTCATCGACCTGGGTTACGTCAAGGAAATCGACGTCAATGTCGCCCTGGCCGCCCAGAAGGGCTTTGAGATGATCGATCTTTCGGGCGTGCAGATCCCGAAAGAAGCCATCGACGCCGTCCCCGCCCAGATCGCGACCGCCAACAAGGTGCTCCCGCTCGCGTTCGACAAAAACTCCAAGAAGCTCACCGTCGTGATGGCGTCGCACGACAACTTCCGTGCGGTGGACGATTTGCAGTCGCTCATGGGGTATCGCGTCACCGTTAAGGTGGGCGACAGCGACCAGATCGACAAGCTCCTGGCCAAGCACTACAACGCCCAGGCGGAGTCCATCGGCGAGGTGCTCGGCGAGCTGGGGTCGGACGAATCCCTCAAAGACCTCAAAGGCCGCGGCGGGGAGTCGATCGATCTTGACACCCTCAAGGATGCCGCCGATTCCAACCCCGTCCGCAAGCTCATCAACCTGGTGCTGCTGCAGGCCATCAAGGACAAGGCCTCCGACATTCACTTCGAACCCTTCGAAGACGAATTCAAGATGCGGTACCGCATCGACGGCGTGCTCTACGAGATGATGCCGCCCCCCAATCACATCGCCCCGGCGATCAGCAGCCGCATCAAGGTCATGGCCAACCTCGACATCGCCGAGCGCCGCATGCCGCAGGACGGCCGCATCGAACTGAACGTCAACAACCAGCCGATCGACCTTCGTGTCAGCGTGTTGCCGACGATGTTCGGCGAATCGGTCGTGATGCGCGTGCTCGACCGAAGCAACGTGAGCCTCGATCTCGATAAGGTCGGCCTGCGCGACGAAGACCTCGCCAAGGTCCGCCAGTTGATCACCAAGCCCAACGGCATCGTGATCGTCACCGGGCCCACCGGCTCGGGTAAAACGACCACGCTCTATTCCGCCCTGCGCGACCTGAACGACCCCAGCACCAAGCTCATCACCGCCGAAGACCCGGTCGAATACGACATCGACGGCATCGTGCAGTGCCAGATCAAGCCCGAAATCGACCTCACCTTCGCCCGCATCCTGCGCGCGATGCTGCGTCAAGACCCGGACGTGATCCTGATCGGTGAAATTCGTGACAAGGAAACCGCCGAAATCGCGGTGCAGGCGTCACTTACGGGTCACTTGGTGTTCAGCACGCTGCACACCAACGACGCCCCCAGCTCGATCGCCCGTCTGCTGGATCTGGGCTTGGAGCCGTTCCTGGTCACTGCCACGCTCGAAGGGATCATCGCCCAGCGGCTGGTGCGTAAAATCTGTCCCAACTGCAAGACCGAATACACCCCGGCCGAGGAGCAGCTCATGGAATTGGAGCTGCGCCTGGAAGACGTGCAGGGCAAGCGGTTTTACTACGGCAAAGGGTGCGATACCTGCAACAACACCGGCTACAAAGGTCGAATGGGCGTCAACGAAATCATGACGCTCGACGATGAGATGCGCGACATGGTCATCCACCACGCCAGCACCCAGGTCCTGCGCGTCGAGGCGAAAAAGCGCGGCCTGCGGACGCTGCGCGAAAACGGGCTCCTGGCGATCTACGACGGCGTCACGACGATCGAAGAAGTCGTCCGCGAAACCATCGTGGAAGAATAATAAGTCGCCAAAAAATAGTTCGCCCGAAGCATCGGTCGGCAAAGAATTCAGGAGACGTCGAGGCCTCAGCCGAGTCGCCAGCCCGTCCCCGCCGGCATCACGTTTGGGGGCGCCGGCGGGCTCACTGGACAGGGCGTATAATGCTCTTGGTTAACCACGCACGCGGAGTTGTCGATGGCCACATTTACGTTTGAAGCGATGAATTCCTCCGGGCAGGAGGTCAAGGACGATATCGATGCCGCCTCTTCCGAGTAAGCGAACCACAAAATCCGCTCCAAGGGATATTTCCCCACGAAAGTGAAGGAAAAAGTCGCCAAAAAGACCAAGAAAAAGAGCGGCCCGACCGAGGAAATGCAGGCGATCACGCCCAAGAAGAAGCTTCCCTTCTCGATTGGCGGCGTGCCGAAGAAGCAATTGGTGAGCTTCACGCGCCAGCTGTCGACCCTGCAGGACGCCGGCCTGCCGATCTTGCGGTCGCTGCAAATTCTTGAAAGCCAGCAAAAGCCGGGCCTGTTCCGGGCGGTCGTCGGGGGCGTCGCCGACGAAGTCGAAGGGGGCGGCTCCCTCTCCGAAGCGATGGCCAATTACCCCAAGGCCTTCGACAAGCTTTACGTCAACATGATCCATGCCGGCGAGCTCGGCGGCGTGCTGGACATCATCCTCGCCCGTCTGGCCGACTTCATGGAAAAGGCCGCCAAGCTCAAGAAGAAGGTCATCGGCGCCATGATTTACCCCGGCGTCGTCATCACGATCGCCGTCGGCATCGTGACGATGATCATGATCTTCGTGATTCCGAAGTTTGCGCAGATCTTCGCGGACTTCCACCTGAAATTGCCCCAGATCACCCAGATCCTGATCGACTTCAGCCACTGGATGGCCGTCGAATACGGCTGGGCTTACGTGCTGTTCAGCCCGATCGCGTTCATCATCCTCTGGCGGCTGACGCGCATGAGCAATGGCGGCAAGTACTTCACCGACATGCTGCTGATCAAGATCCCGATCATCGGGCAGATCATCTCCAAGTCGTCGATCGCCCGATTCACCCGAACGCTCGGCACGCTGATTTCCGCCGGCGTTCCGATCCTGGACGCCATCAACATCACCAAGGAAACCTCCGGCAACGAGGTTTACGCCCGGGCGTTGGCGAAAGTCCATGACGCCATCCGTGAAGGCGAATCCATGGCCGACCCGCTCCGGGCGACCAAGGTGTGTGACGCCATCGTCGTCAACATGGTCGACGTCGGCGAAGAAACCGGCGATCTGGACAAGATGCTGATCAAGGTCGCCGACAACTACGACAACGACGTCGACGTGCTGGTCGGCTCGCTGATCAGCATTCTGGAACCGGTCATGGTCGTGGTGCTGGGCACCATCGTCGGGTTCATCGTCGTCGCCCTGTTCATGCCGATGATCAGCCTCATCCAAGGCATGACCGGCGGGCAAAAATAAACGAGGCCGCGTTTCACCGCGGATTCGGACCGGCTGAGGGAGCGCCCGCTCGATGGGGCGCGCAGGATTTCGGAGGGTTCCACGTGCCAATGACTCATCGCAACACGCCTCATGCCCGGCCGCAATCGGCCCGGCGATCGGGCTTCACCCTCGTCGAACTGCTGATCGTGATCGGCATCATCGCGATCCTGGTCGGCATCCTGCTGCCGGTGGCGGGGCGGGTGCGCGTGGCCGCCAAACGCACCCAGACGCTGGCCACCATGAGCAAAATCGAGCAGGCGTGCGAACAATACTACAGCGCGTTCGGTGCGTACCCGGGCACCTTCGACAATGGGTTGGTGCTCCCCACGCTGGCGATCCCCAATTCGGTTTCGATCAACTTCGTGAATTA
>JBQCCH010000460.1:0-5088 GCA_051962375.1 Tepidisphaeraceae bacterium | reverse complement strand
CCTTCGGCTTTGCGCCAGCGGATCGCGTCTTCGGTGCCGAGTCGGGCGACGCGGGTGGCGATCAGCCCGTCCTGGGCGGTGGGCATGTCGCCGGCGACGCCCGTGCGGATCGCCCGCTCAAATTCGCTGTACATGCCGTGGAAGTTTTTCTCTTCGGTCCAGTGCAGGTGGCGCGTGCCGTGGTTGGTGACGCACTCAAAGTATCTGCCCTGGCGGTTGTACCGGATGAGTCCGTCCGTGCCGATGAGTTCGTATTCGAATTCGCAGCGTGGCTCCGAGGAGGTGTGGCCGTAGGTGAAGCTGATTTCGACCGTGGAGTGAGCGCCGCTGGCGTGATCCATGTGGAGCCACATGTGGTCGGGGGCCTCGTAATTTTCGATTTCGACCCACGCCCCGCGGCCGGCGACTTTGGTGACTTCGCTGCCGGTCCACCAGCGGGCGAGGTCGATCTGGTGCACGCCGCAATCGACCATCGGGCCGCCTTCGTGCATCCGCCCGACGCGGCGGTCATACAGGCCGGACGCGGGGTTGGCGCGCTCGTTGTATTTGCCGTGGCAATCCCAGACGTAGATGAGGCGCAGGCTCCGCACCTGGCCGATCGCTCCTTCGCGGACCAGTTTCTGGATTTCCAGGGCGACCGGCGCGAAGCGGTACGTGAAGCCGACGTACAGCGGGAGGTTGGCCTGTCGCATCATGTCGATCATGTCCTGGGCTTCGTGCTCGCTCATGGCGATCGGCTTTTCGCACAGGGCAGGCTTGCCGTAGTCGCGGCAGAGCTTCACGTTCTCGTAGTGGACCGGCGCGGGCGACGTGATGATGACGGCATCGATCCCGCTGTTGAACAGGTCATGAACGTTCGTGAAGGTGTTCGGCACCTGGAACCGGTCCTTCGTTTCGGCGAGGCGGTTCGGATCGGTGTCCATGACGCTCAGCAGTTGCAGGCCCTGCGTGTCGAGAATGGCGGGGATGTGTCCGTACGATGCAACCACGCCGCAGCCGATGAGTCCGAGTCGAGTCATGCCCTGATTATGCGGTATATCCGTGGCGATGCGAAAGGCCGACGCCCCTGCGTCCGATAAAGTGGCTCGCCCAATAAAGCCGGCAGTTGTGAATTGGAATTCATTGTTTTTAACCTAAGCCGCCCCCGAATCCCGCCGATGAGAGAGGTGTCGTACCAAGGAGCGAAGCGAATGAAGGGTTTGAAGATCGGCGAAATTCTCATCGAGCAGAAGGTCCTGACGCGGGCGCAGGTGGACCACTTACTCAAGATCCAGAAATCGGTCGGCCGTCCGTTTGGGGATTTGGCGGAGCGGTTGTACGGGATTGATCCGCAGGTGGTGCAGCACGCGTGGGTCGAACAATACGCGTCGATGGTGGGCCTGATCGATATCGATCGGCTGCCGGTGGAAGCGGATTGCCTGGATCTGGTGAACCGACGCCAGGCGTGGCAGTTTCACCTCGTGCCGCTGAACCGGCAGGACGATCAGCTGAATGTCGTGACGACGGCCGATGCGCTGGTGCGGAGCGTGAATTTCGCGACCCGGCGATTTAATGAGCCGACCTATTTCATGCTGGTCGATCACGAACACATGAACGACCTGCTGATGAAGCATTACCCGGTGCCGAAATTCATCGCCCAGTATGCGGAGTCGTTGTAGGCAGAGGCGGCGGCACGAAAATGGTCGCCAGGTCATCGTGATAGGCGATGGACCAGTTCAATTGAATCAAGCTTGCCGCCAGGGCGCTGTCATGCGTCGGCAAGACCGCGGCATCGGCCCGCACCGTTTTGAGAAATTCGGTGCGGGCCGCTGTGTTTCCGAGATGCGTTTGGCGCCAGAATTCAGGGCTATAGAGCTGCGTGCGCCCGTCCATGAGGACCTGATAGCGATCGCCCAGCCGCCAGGCGCGGTAGCCGCCCCAGTTAAATTCGTTGATGAGTTTGTGTTCGTGCGGCGTGACGTGCTGGTCGATGTAGGCGGACGCCTCGGTGGGGTAGGTCGGGCGTTGGCGATTCAGCCAGGCATCGAGCGAGGTATCCCACGGATAGGCGGACCCGATGCTGACGATCCCGGCGGCCAGCACCACCGCCAGGGCGAGTTTCACGATCGGCTTGCCGAGCGCCGTTCCGCCGAGCGGGGGCATCGCCCGGGTGATGACCGGCATCGCGATCAGGGCGAACACCGGCGAGAAGCGGCCGAGCCGGAACAGCAACACCAGGCCCAGCGCGAGCCAAAGCCAATCCGTGACGGAGAGTCGCCGGCGATTCCAGACGCATAAAGCGGCCATGCCGATGACCAGGGCCAGGCAGACATGCCCGGTCGCGCCGGTGTAGAACGGCCGCATCTCCGTGATGAAGTTGGCGGCGACCATCGGGTCGGCGTCGTTGTAGCGGATGGCGGTGGCGACCGCGCCGCGAAGCATCGGCGTACAGCAGGCGGCCAGCGTGATGCCGATGGCCAGCAGCAACTGGCGGCGAACCCTGGTGCGATCGTCAAATGCCATGCCGACCGCGCTCGCGCCGGCGAGCAGCACGCAGACGATCGAGTACAGGTGCAGATTCGTCATCAGCACAGTGAGCGGCACGCACCACCAGACCGCGCTCGTCGGCCGGCGACGATCGCGCAGCAGGAGCCAGACGACGCCGCCCAGGATGACCAGGGCCATCGTGACCGGGCGAAAGCTGATGAACGGCAGCGTGAAGAATTCGCCAACCGCGGTGCACAGGGCGATGGCGATGGGGTTGAATGCGTCGGCGTCCCGCACGCGCTCGCGGCAGGCGAGCGCCAGGAGCGCGACGATTGCCCCGGAGCACCCGGCCGTCAGGAGCATGGCCCCGCGGTAGCCGGCGAAATCCCATACGGATTTCATGAGCAGCTCGGCGAGCCACGAGTAGGGCGTCCACGGGGTTTTGAGGCTCGCGAAGCTGATGTGATCGACCAGCGGCCCGATGCCGTCGTGCAGGAGTTGGTCGGCGACGCGCAAGTGCCAGAACGCATCGGGATCGAGCGTGTCCGCCTGGATGACTTTCCCCACGGCCACCAGGGCGAGCAACCCAATCATCAGCCAGAATCCGCTGGCGACGCAGGGCTGCGGCTCGGCGGGCGGGGGTGTTTTCAAAGATTCCGTCGCATCGCTCACCCTCCATTTATCGGCCCCTGTCCCTACAATCGCCACAAAAGATGAAAACCCAGGAACCTGCAGGACACGTTCTTCGTCGATTAACCGGCATGCTGCGGCCTTTTCGGGGCCGATTGGCAGTGGGCATCGGGCTGCTGCTGCTGTCGATGCCGGGCGAGTTGTTTCCCGCGTTCGCGTGGATGTACGTCAGCGACCGGCTGATTCTGGCCAAGCCGGGGTTTGCGACCGATGTCATGCAGCCGTTCGTTTCATTGCACGGGCTGCTGGAATCGAAGATCGCGCTGCTGGTGTCGGTGCTCGTTTGGATGACGGGAATCTACATCGTGTTCGAGGGATTTGAGACGCTCAGTTCCAACGTCATGCAGCGTGTGGCTGAGGCATTTATTCGCGACCTTCGGCGGAACGTTTACGACAAACTGCAGGGGCAGAGTTTTTCCTGGATCCAGCGGCAGCGCACGGGGGACCTGATGAGCCGTGCGCTAAGCGATGTGGACGAGCTTCGCAATTTCATCACCGGCGGGATCGATCAGATTGTCGGCGAGGGGCTGCTCTGGGTGCTGACGGTGGTGATCGTGATGCTGGTGGATTGGCGCGTGGCGAGCGTATCGCTGCTGCCGTTGATCGCGGTGTATGTGCTGCTGCGGGTGTTCAACAAGAAAGTGCAGCCGATCTACCGGCGGGCGCGGGAGGCGGCCGGGCGCGTGTCGTCGCGGTTGCAGGAGAACCTGGGGGGCATCTCCGTCATTAAAATCTTCGGCCGCGAACGAGCCGAGACGCTGCGGTTCAACGAGGTGACCGAGGAGAATTACCGCCAGCAGGTCGACGCGATCAATGCCCGGACGATCTACTTCCCGATCGGGCGGGCGGTCGGGTTTTTGAGCAATGTCTTCATGCTGGGGGTGGGCGGGTATTCGATCCTGACCGGCGGCTCCTTCACGCTGGGGAAATTGCTGCTGTTTCGCGCGTATTGGTGGCGGCTGTTCGGGCCGGTGCAAACGCTGGCGCGGGTGACCGACATGGTGCAGCGGGCGATCGCTTCGTGCCGGCGTATTTTTGAGGTGCTGGACGCGCCCGACGACCTGGAAGATGCGCCCAATGCGGTGACGCTCGCTCACGTGGAGGGGCGCTTGCGGCTGGCGAACGTGAGCTTCAATTACGGCACTTTTGCGGCCGACACCGGCGCCGACGCGCCCGCGCCGCCGGCGGTGCTGCATGAGGTGTCGATCGAGATCCCGGCGGGGAAAACGGTGGCGCTGGTGGGCCCGAGCGGGGCAGGCAAGTCGACGGTGCTGAACCTGCTGCTGCGGTTTTACGATCCGACGTCGGGCGCGGTGACGCTGGACGGGATTGATCTGCGTTCGCTGACCCGAGAGAGCGTGCGAAAGCACATGGCTCTGGTGCAGCAGGAGACGTTTTTGTTCAATGAATCGATCGCCGACAACATTCGCTACGGCCACGATTCGGCGACGATGGAGCAGGTGATCGCGGCTGCGCAGGCGGCGAATGCGCATGGATTCATTTCGAAACTGGCGAACGGTTACGACACCATCGCGGGCGAGCGCGGCGTGCGGCTTTCGGGCGGGCAGAAGCAACGGATCAGCATCGCGCGGGCGTTCTTGTCGAACGCCAAAATCCTGCTGCTGGACGAACCGACCAGCAGCGTTGAGCCGGACAGCGAAGCGGTAATTATTTCGGCGATCGATCGGCTGATGGTGGGGCGGACGACGGTGCTGACCAGCCACCGCCCGAGCCTGGTGCAGCAGGCGGACGTGGTGTACGTGATCGAAGCCGGGCGCGTGACGGCCAGCGGCGGGGTGAATGAGATCAGGCAGCGGCACGCGTGGTTTGATCGGTTCATGCGATCGGCGTTGGACATTGAAGAGGTGCCGGCGTGAGGATTGAGCGGGTGTACGGCGTCGATTTTTCCGGCGCTCGCCTGGCCGGGCGGAA
>JBQCCH010000459.1:0-4648 GCA_051962375.1 Tepidisphaeraceae bacterium | reverse complement strand
GCCGCTGTTGTCGAGCTTCGCGACCGACAGCTCCAATTCCTTCGCCACCACGGCGATCGTCGCCAGCGGCGTGCCCAGTTCGTGCGCCGCGCCGGCCGCCAGCGTCGTCAGCATGGAGAGCTTCTCGTGCCGCGCGTTGCGCTCGCGCAGCGCGTCGATCTTCGCATCCCGTCGTCGGAGCGAGCGGTTCACGCGCCCGCTCAGGTAGGCGATCAGTCCGCCGATCAGCAGCAGGTTCGTCCACAGGCCGAAGTTGTAGATCGTGCGTGGCAGCGTGCCGGTGGGGGTCAGCTGGACGGACGGAATCACGAACAGCGACGCATACATCACCGCCGCCGCCGCCGCCACGATCCACGTCCACCCGCCCCCGAGCGTGGTCACGGCCATCGCCACGTGCACCAAGTAGAGCGTGCTGAACGGGTTTTCCGGCCCGCCCGTGAAGATCAAAAGCGCCGTCAGCAATCCCATGTCCACGAGCAACACGCCCAGGATCAATCCCGTCGGAATCGTGCGGCTCAGCGCCCAGCGCCAGAGCGCGAGGTTGGTGATGGCCGTCATCCCGACGACGATCGTCACGGGCAGCGGCGGCACGTGCAGGCCGAGCAATTGCGCCACCAGCGTGGCCGCCAATTGCCCCACCACGGCCAGCCACCGCAGGTGCATCAGCCAGCGCAACACAATCCGCGGCGCGCGCACCGCCGGGAACAGGTCCGCCCAATATTCGCTGGGGGTTTCGTCGGTGGAATCGTGTTCGTGGGGCAAAGCCGGGGCCGGTTCGGTCATGAGGGCGATCCTGCGGGCGGAAGCGTCATCGTTTCGGTCTTGCGTCCGGGCAGTCCGATCTCCAATCGATCCACCGGCCCGCTGAATTTGCAGATGATCCAGCCCACCTTCGTCGGCGGGTCGATGAAGCCGGCATCCTGCAGTGTGTGCCGGACGTACACCGGCACGTCCAGTTGCCGCACCTCGGTCGCGCCGCCGTCGACGGGCTTGCCGTTCAGCGATCCCTGCACGCGGGCGTCGCCCACCGATTGCGTGCGTGCATCCCACGCCAGCAGGCGGATCGTCGTCCCCGCGGGCGTGGTCTGTTGGGCGATGCCCTGGGTGATGAAGCGATCCCCCATCACCGGGCCGGCCGCTTCGTCGTCGCTCGTGCGCATCAGGCGGGCCGATGCGCCGGCGTCGGCCTGCAAGGTTTCGACAATCCACGATTTCGCCAGCTTCGGCTCAATGCGCGGGAGCGTCGGCGGCACGGGGGGCGGCTGGTTGTAGGCGGCCGTCACCGGCACCGGGTCGGCCATGAAGATCGGCTTGCTCGGGCCGTTCAAGCGCTTCTTCATCAGGATGTAAAACCCCGGCGACACCAACACGATCAATGCCGCCAGGAAAATGAGGTTGGCTTTGATCTCTCGAGTCATTCCGACATCATAGCCCAACGCCCCGCTCCCCACAGGCCCGCACCACCCCCCAACTGCGGGTGCGACAACTCGGCCACACCCCGGCTGCCCCACAACGGCCACCCCACCCCGGCCCCGATCGCGAACGCGCGTCCGAAAACATCTTCCCCGCGATAACGGCCGGCGACGTCCGATTTTCGCACGACTCCCGCCCTGCCGCGAACGTTTCGGCCGGAAACGCGGACGCCCAAGCCGCGAAAACCTTCGCTGCCTCCGCTCGTCCGGACGCATTCTGCGTCCCTGGGTACGGATCATTCGCACGCTCGTACGCAGGATCCGTCTGTTCATGCGCATCATCCGCACGTTCGTACGCATCATCCGCACGTTCGTACGCGCGGCGCATACGTTCGTGCGCATCATCCGCACGTTCGTACGCGCCGCGCATACGTTCGTGCGCATCATCCGCACGTTCGTATGCGCCGCGCATACGTTCGTGCGCATCATCCGTACGTTCGTATGCGCCGCGCATACGTTCATGCGCATCATCCGCACGTTCAAATGCGCCACTCATCAGTCAATGCGCATCGTCCATATGTTCAAATGCGTCGCAAAAACCGCATTTTTTGCCATAAATCGTCGCGTATTGTTAAGCGGCTGCTCGATTCCGTCGAAATATTGCGTGGAACAGCGACATCCCCCGGGCTCGGCGACGCCCCCGACCCGTCACCGGCCACTCCGCCTCGGATTGGTCGGCCGCGCCGCCCCGTCCTGCCGCGCCCGCTTCGTTTTTCCTCGGCGAAACAGAACAATTATCGCTGGCAATCCGCCGTGTCCGATAGTAAAGTTTTCGCACCGTCTTCCCGCATTCACCCTTCTTGAGGAGCCATGGATGGCCCGTCGCTCGCTTGCTGTAGTCACGCTTTCGGTTGCCGGCATCGTTGGGTGCCAATCGACCCAGACTCCCACGGCCGGCCTGCCCGCGCCCAATTTCGCCGGCCCGGTGATCACCCAGCCCGCGTTCATGCCGCCCCCGGTCGTCGCCTACGTGCCCCCGCCCAAAAACCCCGCCACCCCGCGCCCCGCCCCGGTGATGCGCGGCATCCCGGCGGCGTGGATCCCGCTCGCCTCGGCCGAACACCGCCAATGGAAATGGATCGTCATCCACCACAGCGCCACCCCCACCGGCGGCGCGGTCGCGTTCGATAAAGAACACAAAGCCAAGGGGTGGGACGGGCTCGGGTATCACTTCGTCATCGGCAACGGCACCGACACCCCGGACGGCTGCATCGAAGTCGGCTACCGCTGGCCCATCCAGCAACACGGCGCTCACGCCAAAACCCCCGACAACCAATACAACGAACACGGCATCGGCATCTGCCTGGTGGGCAATTTCGATGTCACCCGGCCCACGCCCAAGCAGATGGCGTCGCTGGAAAAACTCGTCACCTACCTGGCGACGACCTATCACATCAGCACGAACAACATCCTCGGCCACAAGATGACCAAGCCGACCGATTGCCCCGGCCGCAACATGAGCATCGCCGTGGTGCGGGCGGCCGTCGCCAAGCAGGAAGCGCTCGCCGGCATCGCCCCCGATGAAGAACCGACCGAAAAACCGGGCGCCGAACTCATGATGTCCGCCGCCCGCTGAACGCGAGCGTGACGATGAATCGAGCGGGCTGACGGGTCGACTCGATCGGTCCTACGAATTCGCTGACGGGCTTGCGGCGTTTTCCTGCTCGATCCGTTCTCGATACCGCCGCAGCGCGCGGTCGGTGGCGCCCGGCATCAGCGCGCCCAGCCCCAGCAACACTCGCGACATCCGGCTCGGCCAGACCTCGGCCGTCGGTTCCTCGATCGCCCGCCGCATGCGCCGGGCGACATGCTCCACCGATTGCACCATCATCCCCGCATCGCGCGGCAGCCGAATCGCGCTCGCCCGCTCGGCCGTGTCGCCGAACTCGGTGCGGGTCATGATCGGATGCACGCTCGTCACCGCCAACCGCTGCGGACGCAGCTCCACGCGCATCGCCTCGGCGACCGACAATTGCGCCGCCTTGGTAGCCGAATACACCCCCAGAAACGGCACCGCCCGCCGCGCCGCCGCCGACGAGACGATCCTCACCTGCCCGCGCCACCCCGCGCGCAACGGCAGAGCGCTCATCCGCGGGACGGCCGCATGGATGCAGTCGGTGGTGCCGAAGACAGTGGTGGCAAAGATCGCCCGCACCTCGGCCGGGCGCGTCTGATGAACCCGCGGATAAATGCCATACCCCGCGTTGGCGACGAGCGTATCAATCCGCCCGAACCGATCGAACGCCCGCTCGATCAGCCCCTCGCACTCCGCCTGCACCGCGACGTCCGCCCGAATCACCAGGTGCCCCCCGCCCAGCTCGACATTCAGCGCCTCAAGCTTCTCCCCCCGCCGCGCCGCCAGCACCAGCCGCGCCCCACCCGCATGCAGCTCCCGCGCCAAGGCCGCCCCAATGCCCGAAGACGCCCCGGTAATCACCACGACCAGGTCCCGAAGATTGCGCATCGGCAAAGTGTAGCGACGCAAACCCGCCGAGACCGGCCCCACCCGGAGGGGGAAAACCCGCAGCGACGGCGGCGGCTATCGGTTCGATCGCGGTTTCAAAACGCGCACTACCCGCGGGTGACGTGTACTTCGGTTTCGTGATGTTCCGGCTGGGTGTGGACGGAATGAAAGATCGGCGCCCAGGCGTCGGGCAGCGTCGGCAGGCCGGCCTGGTGGTTTTCGTCGGGCAGGGCCACCTTGATCGTGCGCTTGGAGCTGTAGATTCGCCGCCGGGCCAGGTAGAGCAGCTCTTCGCTAATCTTGCGATGCCGGCCCATCATGTCGGCCAGCAGCGCCAAGGCGCCCATGAGGAACGACAGCACGAACAGAATGCCGCTCACGGTGATCAGCGAGGTGAACGGGCTGGTTTTGTGGATATAGCGGACAATGTGTCCGTCGGTCGCGCTGCGGATGACGTCGGTATGCGTCAGCCACCAACCGAACAGAAACAGGCTGAACGTCACGCCAATCGAAAACAGGATCGCCGCGATCCCGCCGAAGAATTTGAGCGGCTGGATGTCGCGCATCGCCCGCAGAATGATCGGCAGCGAGTTGGTGGCATACTTGACGATGGAGCTGGCCACGCGGGATTTGCCGTGCTCCCGCACGCCCCGCACTTTCAGCGGCACTTCAACGATCCGCACGCCCTTGCTGAACAGGTCGATGAAGCATT
>JBQCCH010000458.1:0-8217 GCA_051962375.1 Tepidisphaeraceae bacterium | reverse complement strand
GCACATTAACCGGCAGCCGGATCGAGCGATTTCGATCCGGCTGCCGCTTTTTGCGTTGGGTGGCGGCGCATGCAAGAGGCCCTCCCGCGATGAGATCGTCCGAGGGCCTTTTGTGTTTATGGCTCGAGCGGCTGCCCGGTCCGCTTCGTGGACAATTTGCCGGCGGTCCAGAGACCGACGGTCTTGCATCCCACGGACTGAACTCGTCACGCGTTTCGGCGAGACGAGGTTCAAGCGGCTGAGCGTTAGATCGGCTTAGTAGCGGTCGCGCTTGCCGCGATCGCCCCGGTCGCCGCCGCGGCCACCGCCGCCGCCGTAGCCACCGCGACCACCGCCGCCGCCACCGTAACCCCCACCGCCGCCGCCGCCGTAGCCGCCACGGCCACCGCCGCCGCCGCCACCACCGCCGAAGCTTTCTTTCGGACGGGCTTCATTGACGGTCAGGGCGCGGCCGCCGAACTGTTGGCCGTTGAGCGCGTTGATGGCGTTGGTCGCCTCGTCATCGGTGCCCATTTCCACGAAGCCAAAGCCCTTGCTGCGGCCGGTTTCCCGGTCGGACAGGACTTGGGCCGACGTAACCGTCCCGTGCTGGCTGAACAATTCCTGCAGTTGCGAGCTGTCAACGCTGTAGGCAAGATTGCCCACGTACAAACGCTTACCCATGACGGGTCTCCTCAGAATCGAATCCGGGCATCGAAGGCCTCGGACTCCCTAGAACATGGCCACACGAACAAGTCACGAAGCAGTCTTTCCGGGCCTATGTGAAAGAGGTCATCAAACCGCGGAGGGAAGAAACGAAGCCGAACCGGACACATGCCGAGCCTACACTCTTCTGTTTTCTACAAACCACCACCTGCGGCCAATAGCGTAACTTTTGGCTTGCGCGAGGCAAGTGTAAAATGGTAAAAGTGGTGGGATGAAGCGATTTTGACTCGGCGAAAGGTTGTCGATGAAGCGGCTTGGCAGTTTCTTTCTGGCATTGCTGGTCTTTGCCCCGGCGGTTTGCGTCGCGCAAACGCTGCACGTGTCGGCCGCCATCAGTATGAAGGAATCGCTGGAGGCGGTCGCCGCCGCGTTCGAAGCCCGCACGGGGACGCATATCGACCTGGCGCTGGGGGCCAGCGGGATGCTGGAGACGCAGATTGAGAACGGCGCCGAGGTCGATGTCTTCATCTCCGCCGCCCAGAAGCAGGTGGATCAGCTGGCCGCCCAGAAGCTGATCGACCCGGCCAGCCGAATCGTGGTCGCCCGCAACGCGCTGGCGCTGATCTGCCCGAAGGGGGCGACGAATGTCAAAGGGTTCGATGACCTGAAATCGCCGGCCGTCCGACGGATCTCCGCCGGCGAACCCCGGGTAGTGCCTGCCGGGGATTACGCGAAGCAGGTGCTGGATCACCTGAAACTGAGCGAGGCCGTGAAAGACAAGCTGGTGTACGGGGCGAACGTGCGGCAGGTGCTGGCGTACGTGCGGCAGGGGGAAGTCGATGCGGGGCTGGTCTACCGGACCGACGCGATCGAAGCCGGCAAGGAAGTGACGATCGTGGCCGACGCCGATCCGAGCTGGTGCAAGCCGATCGAATACCCCGGCGGGGTGATCGCCGGCAGCACAAACAAGGCGGCCGCCCAGGCGTGTTTGACCTACCTGAAGGGGGATGAAGGCCAATCAGAATTGGCGAAGCACGGATGCGTGAAAGGCAACCCCGCCCCATGAGCGAGCTGCTCGGCTGGGCCGGCCTGTCATTGCGGATCGCGGTCATGGCGGTGTGCCTGGCGGCGGTGGTTTCCATTCCGGTCGCGTTTTTCACGGCCAGGCGGCGGTCGCGCTGGCTGAGCCCGCTGGAAACGCTGCTGGTGCTTCCCCTGGTGCTGCCGCCCACGGTGGCGGGGTATTTTCTGGTGGTGCTGCTGGGGCGGTACGGGCCGATCGGCTGGCTGACCCGGAGCGTGATCGGGCACACGCTGCTGTTCACCGAGCCGGCCGCCGTCATCGCGGCGACGATCGTCGTGCTCCCCTTGATTTATCTACCGACCAAGAGCGCCTTTGCGGAAATCGATCCGGAACTGCTGGACAACGCCCGGCTGCTCGGGGCGAGCACGGCCCGGGTGTTTTGGCACGTGAGCCTGCCGCTGGGACGCCGCGGGATCGGCGCGGGGCTGGTGCTGGCGTTTGCCCGGGCGCTGGGGGAATTCGGCGCGACGGTGATGGTGCTGGGCATCCACGGGCAGATGCGGACGCTGCCGATCGCCATTTACCTGGACTACGAATCGGGCGACTCCGGCCACGCCTGGCCGGCGATCGGCGTGCTGCTGGGGATCAGTTTGATGACGATGGCCGTCTACAACCGGCTGAATCGGGTGAGGTGAACCGAAACGGCTTAGGACTCGGTCGCGAGCACCCATGCTCACGGTGCTGCGACCCGCCGGTCAGCGGCTTCGCCCAATGAACATTGTAACGAAGGCGGCAACGGCGCAGCTTGCGGACGCGATAAACATCGAACTTTGATGCGGGGGATTCGCGGCAAGGATGCCAAAGGTTAAGGAGATCAGGGCCAGCAGCGCGAAGACTGCCGCGAATCCTGATGAGAGCGTCCAGTCGGGCATGAAGGTCGCCAACATTTCCAGGCACCCGGAAAAGATGATGTCGAGGAAGTCGCCCATGGAATGACAGTCAATTGCCGGGGCATGGCGGAAGGTGCGTAATGCCTCGGTTGAAGTATACCCAGTTTGGAGGTCTATGACCGGCTGAATCGGATGAGATAGAAGTCGGGTGAGAGCTTCCGACGATCGCAAATTTTCCGCCGCTTTTTTCGAGGGCCGGCGGTAAAAATAAAAGGCGGCGGCCGAAGGGGTGTGGGGGTAAGGTTGGATATCCCGAGTGACCCCGGACGGCACGGTTGGGGAGAGCGATGGACCGAGCGGTTCGGCGGTGCGGGTGGGGCGGGAATGTTGGGTGGCGATAAGTGACGCGGCGGTCTGGGCAAGGGCCGTCGCACTGGCGCGCGGAAAAAATCGGCCGAACGCCTGGCCGGCCCTGAAGTTGACGGCCGAACGCAAAAACAAAATGGCAGGAACGGCCGAGCACTGTTTTTTTCGACTTATGACGCAGCCTGCGAGAGGCGACTTGCTCCGGTGCCTGACCCGCGTACACTTCGGCCGACGACTTATTAAGGGAACCCAATGATTGAAAAGATCTTCAAAGCCTACGACGTTCGTGCGACCTACCCCTCCCCCCTGAACGAGGAAGCCGCCTGGAAAGTGGGCCATGCGACGGGCCAGTTCTTGAAGCGCGGCCGCGAGACGCACTTCCCGGGCATCAAGGTGCAGCACGAAAACACGGTGGTGGTGGGGCGCGACATGCGTCCGTCGTCGCCGGCGCTGGCGGGGGCGCTGATCGAGGGGCTGCGGTCGGTAGGGCTGGACGTGATCGACGTGGGGATGATCGATACGTCGTTCATCTATTTCGCGATCAATCATTTTGACGCGGTCGGCGGGATCCAGGTGACGGCGAGCCACAACCCGATTCAATACAACGGGTTCAAGATCAGCGGCCCGAAGGCCAAACCGATCGGCAGCACGACGGGGCTGGAAGACATCAAGCGCATCGCCATGGCGCTGAAGGCCAAGGCGGCGACGGGTGTGCAGGGCAAGTACCAAGAGCAGGACATCTGGCCCGAATACAAAAAGCACGTGCTGCAATTCCTGAACCTGCGGCGGCCGATCAAGATCGCGATCGACGCGAGCAACGGCATGGCGGGCAAGATGGTGCCGGCGGTGTTTGAAGGGATTCGCGACCTGACGATCGAAAAAATCAATTTCGAGATCACCGGCAGCTTCGTGCATGACCCGAATCCGCTGGTGGAAGCGAACCTGAAACAGCTGAAGGCGAACATGATCGGCACGCCCGTGGACTTAGGCGCGTGCTTCGACGGCGACGCGGACCGGTGCATGTTCGTGGACGAAAAGGGCCAGACCATCGGCTGCGATCTGCTGACGGCGCTGATGGCGAAGGACTTTTTGAAAATGCCGCAGAACAAGGGGTCGGCCATTGTGTATGACCTGCGTTCGAGCCACGTGGTGCTGGATGAGATCAAGGCGAACGGCGGCGTGCCGAAGCGCGAGCGCGTGGGCCACAGCTTCATGAAAAAGACACTGGCCGAATCGAACGCCGTGTTCGGCGGCGAATTGAGCGGGCACTTTTATTTCCGGGACAACTTCAATGCCGACTCGGGCGCGATCGCGTTCGCCCGCGTGCTGAGCATCCTGAGCCAATCGCGCGGCGGATTGAGCGAGCTGATCGCCCCGCTGAAGACGTACGTGCAGAGCGGCGAGCTGAATTTCCATGTCGATGACAAAGACGGAAAAATTCGCGAGTTGGCCGACGCGTACAAGACCGGGCAGATCGATTACCTGGACGGCATCACGATCGACAACGGGGATTTCTGGTTCAACGTCCGCAAGAGCAACACCGAGCCGTTGCTGCGGTTGAATCTGGAAGCGAAAAATCAAGGGCTGCTGGACGAGAAGCTGGCCGAGCTGAAGGGCCGGCTGGGCGAGCCCGTGGAAGGCCACTGATCGGCAGAATTTCGGAAACGAGGCGGCGAGGGTTGGGAAAAGGCGTGTCTGTGAACCGCAGGAGAGAAGCCATGAACAATGCTCGCTGCTTCGTTTTCGGGAAGTCGTTGGTGGTGATGGGGCTGGTGTTGGGGAGCGTCGCGTGTGAGACCGAAACGCACACGACGACCGAACCCCCGACGGCGGAATTTTCAAAAGCGCCTGCCACGCAGCCCGATCTGGCGCAGCTTCAGGCGGAGAATGCGGCGCTGCGTGCGGAAGTGCAACGCTTAAGCGGGAATGACCCGCAGGTGCGGCAGGCGGTTGCGGATGTGAAGCTGGACGAGCACAAGATCAAGAGCAACCAGCTTGAGCCGGGCATGACGCTGGAAGAAGCCAGCGCCGCCATCACCGGGCACGGGACGATCTACAGCAACCTGTGCCGAAAGACGGCCGAGACGGATTCTGAAGTGACGTACGTGATCGTTTCGAACGATCAAAAAGGGGGCCCGGGCTCGGGCGGGGCGGCTGGGGCGGGCGTGAATATGCGCGGGGACCACCCCACGCCGCAAACGCGATGGCAGTGCGTGTTCGACAAGGCCACCGGTCGACTGAAGACCTTCACGCGCCTGTAGTGGATCGGCAGACGGGGTGTTCGGCGGAGGTAAGCCATGCTCTGGCGCGGTCAACGGGAAAGCGACAATATCGAAGACCGCCGGGGCATGCCGATCGGCGGCATCATGGGGGGCGGCGGCGCGACGGTGATTGTCGTGATCCTGATCTCTTTGCTGCTCGGGAAAAATCCCTTGGCCGTCCTGCAGATGTTGAGCAGCCAGGACACGCAGCAAGTCCAGACGCAGGAGACCGATTCCAACCCGCAGGGCGCGCAAGCGCAGGACCCGCTGCGGCAATTTGTGGGGGTGGTGCTGGCGGATACGGAAGACGTCTGGAGCCAACTGATGCCCGCGGAACTGGGGCGGCCTTACGTGAAGCCGCACCTGGTGCTTTTTTCGGGCCAGACCGAATCCGGCTGCGGCTTCGCCTCGTCCGCCACCGGGCCGTTCTACTGCCCGGAAGATCAGAAGGTGTACCTGGATCTATCGTTTTTCCAGCAGCTGCGCGATCGGTTTCACGCGCCGGGTGACTTTGCGATGGCCTACGTGATCGCGCACGAAGTGGGCCATCACGTGCAGAATCTAAGCGGGCAAGACATGTCGGCGATCGCCCACGGCGGGAACGAGGCATCCGTGCGGTTGGAACTGCAGGCGGATTACCTGGCGGGCGTGTGGGCGCATCACGCGCAGCAGATGAAGAAAATCCTTGAGCCGGGCGATATCGACGAAGCTTTAAAGGCTGCCAACGCCATCGGGGATGACACGTTGCAACGCCAGACGCAGGGCCGAGTCGTGCCGGACTCCTTCACGCACGGCACGAGCGAACAGCGGGTGCGCTGGTTCAAAAAGGGGTTCGAATCGGGCGATGTCCGCGGGATGAAGTCGCTGTTTACGTTGCCCTACGGGTCGCTGTAACGAGCGGCCGCCGGCGGGGGAAGGCGACCGGACGGTCAGGCGGCCGAACGGTGCGGGGTGTGCGTCAGCCGGCTGTTCGGTTGGCCGCGATCGGTTCGCTCCCAGGATTTCTGGCGCTTGAAGATGAAGCCGACGTACATCGGAATTTTCCCGAACGCGTAGCGGGTCATGTCGGTGAGCTGTCGACGGCGATTGCCGTCCGGGGCGAACTTGAGCCACGCCGCCACGATCGCCAGGAACAGCAGCACCGCGATCACCGTCGCCGCCACCGCGGGACCGACGGTAATCCATCCGAGCGCGGCGCCGGCCCACGTCAGCAGCATGAGCCCGCCAGCCAGCATCACCAACAGCGACAGCGGCGGCACCATGACGTCCAAGGCGAGCATCATCGCATGCGGTCGCAGGCCGATCAGCCCCTTCAGGAAGGTGCGCGGAACATGGGAAAAAATGAGGGACAAATGACCGTGTTCCCAGCGACGCCGCTGCTTGACGGTGGCCTGGTCGTTGGGGGCGGAGTCGCCCTCGATGAGGGCATCGGGGCAGAGCCGCGGAGCGTGCCCGGCAGCGGCCAAATCCAGCGCCAGGGCGACGTCCTCGGTCAAGTGAGGCGATGCCAGCGGTGCTCGGCTGATGATCTCCCACGGAAAGGCCATCCCCGCGCCGAACAACGGGCAGGGCCCCGCCAATCGCGCCAGCCCCAGCGGGCGGACCAGGTTGCGAACCCGGAACGCGAGCAGCGACACCGGGTTCTGCGGTGCGTCGGCCGACTGCTTGAGCAGGTAGACGCTCTGCGCGGGCCTGGCGGTGCGGATGGCTTGGCCGGCCAACGCGTCGATACTGCCCGGCCGCGGCTGGACGTCGGCGTCGGTGATGATGACGACGGCGGGGGCCGGTCCTTGCTTCAGGTGGGTAACGCCAAAATCGAGCGCGAACCCCTTGCCGCGTTGGACGAGGTCATTGCGTTCGATCACTTCGGCGCCCGCCTGGCGTGCTTCGGCCGCGGTGTCATCGGTGCAGTTGTCGGCAACCACCAGAAGGCGGTCGCCGGCGCGGAGGTCGTTTTGCACGGCCCGCACGGTCGTCGCGATTCCGCCGCGCTCGTTGTGAGCCGGGATCAACACCGCCACGGGCGGGCGATTGCCGACCTGGGCGAGCGTCGCCCGGCGCGGCAGCAATGCCGCCGCGATCTCAACGCTCACAACTCCGGTCGGCAGCCCCACGATCACGTCTGCGAGGCATGCAATGGTATTCAATACAGTTGTCATAGATGGGCCGTCAGTTCCACTGACGGACACACACCCCTGGAACTCACCGAACTCATCGAGCGCTATGTCCCAAAATGCTCGAACAATCCCCGAAGTATCTTCGCCTGGTCGTCCGCCCGGTGGCGTTCGATCACCCGTTCGCGACCAATTTCGCCCATGCGGGTGAGGGCGGCGTCATCGGTTCGCATTGCAGCCGCCAGTGCGTCGGCCAATTGCTCGGCGGAGCCCGCGGCGATCACCCAGCCGCACGTGGCGTCGACCAATTCCGGAATCCCGGCGATTTGGGTCGTCACCACCGGCCGCCGCAACGCCATCGCTTCCATGATCGCGACCGGAAGCCCTTCCGCCAAAGACGGCTGCGCCACCAGCCGGCTCTCCAGCATTTCCTGCCGGACGTCGGCGGCGCTGCGGGCGCCGAGCAGGTGGACGCGGTCTTTCAGCTGGTGTTCATCGATCATCGCTTCAATCTGCGGTCGCATCGTTCCATCGCCGATCAATCTTAGATTGATGTGTATGCCGCGATCCCGCAAAAGTCGAACGGCGTCGACCAGGATGAGCTGCGCTTTTTGTTCCACAAGCCGGCCGACGCACACCACGCGATCGCAGGCGGGGACGGGCGCCGGGGGGGCGTCCAGGAAGGTGCTGTCGATGCCGCAGCGGACGATCTGGATCTTGGGCCAATCCTGCGAGCGGGTCCATCGCATCAGTTGGCCGCGACCGAAGTTGCTGATGACGACGCCGAACCGGGCGTGTTCCAGTTTCTCGCGCAGGGCAAGGCCGTTGCCGCGGGCGCGATCGAATTCTTCTGGGCCATGGACGGTAAAGCTGTAGGTCGGGCCGCCGAGCAGCCGGCAGAGCATCGCGACGGTCGT
>JBQCCH010000457.1:0-3852 GCA_051962375.1 Tepidisphaeraceae bacterium | reverse complement strand
GATCGACGCGTCAGCCTGCTCGGGGGTGAAGCAGATCATGTCGATGACCACATCCCACGTTCGCCCGGAGACGGCAGCCTTAAACGCGGCGGGGTCATTCCGATCGGCGGTGAGTTGCTCGACGGCGGGATCGAAATCGGGATCGCGCTTTCCGCGATTGAGCATGCTGATTTTTGCGCCTCGCGCCTTCAAGTGCTTGATGATGCCCACGCTGATCAAACCCGTTCCACCGATGAGAAGTACGTTCATTTCAAATCCTCTGCCAAGCTGCGCCGGCACCTATGGACGGGCCATGGCGGCGCATACAATCCGGTTCACCGAAGGAACCTTATGAAAGATCGTATCGAAATCTCGCAGGTTGGCGACACCGATGTCAGCGATATTGAGGTGGCCGACCCGCGCCCGGCGAAAGTCGATGTGCCGGCCATCGAGCGGGCGGTTCGCGACATCCTGCGTGCGGTGGGCGAGGACCCCGAGCGCGAGGGCCTGCTCAAGACGCCGAACCGCGTCGCCCGCGCGTATGCGGAACTCTTCGCCGGCCTCACCGATGACCCGCGACGGCACCTGCGAACAGTGTTCACTGAGACGTATGACGAAGTCGTCCTGCTCCGGGACATTGAATTCCACAGCATGTGCGAGCATCACCTGCTTCCTTTCACGGGCCGGGCGCATGTTGCCTATTTGCCGAAGGGAAAAGTCGTGGGGCTATCGAAGATGGCCCGGCTTGTGGAGGGCTACGCGCGACGGCCCCAGGTGCAAGAGCGATTGACGACCCAGATCGCGGACGCGCTGATGGAATCGCTCGACCCTGTCGGAGCTGCCGTTGTCATTGAGGCGTCACACACCTGCATGACCATTCGCGGCGCGAAAAAACATGGCAGCACCATGGTCACCAGCGCGCTTCGCGGTATCTTTAAGGACAGTCCGGCATCGAGGGCGGAAATCCTGACGCTGATGTATCCGGACCGGCGGCGCGATTGATCGCCCCGCTGATGGTCGTGCGAGCGGCGCTGAAGCGGATTTTATGGTCGATCCTGAAGTTTCAGTTGTGATGCCGTGCCTGAACGAATCGCTCACGCTGCGAACGTGCATCCGCAAGGCGATCGACAATCTGACCGCGCACGGCGTTTCGCATGAGATCGTAATCGCCGACAACGGCTCAACGGACGGCTCACAACAGATCGCCACCGAGGCGGGCGCGCGTGTCGTGGATGTGCCCGTGAAAGGATACGGCGGCGCACTGATCGGCGGCATTTCGGCGGCACGCGGCAGGTACGTCATCATGGCTGACAGTGATGACAGCTACGATTTGGCCAACGTCTATCCGTTCGTCGAAAAACTCCGGCAAGGCCCGCAGTTGGTGATGGGGAACCGCTTCGCCGGCGGGATCGAGGACGGGGCCATGCCGTTTCTGCACCGGTACTTGGGCAATCCGGTGCTGACGTTCCTAGGCCGGCTTCTGTTCAAGAGCCCCTGCCGCGATTTTCATTGCGGGCTGCGCGGGTTTGATCGGCAAGCGATCCTGGCTCTGAATCTTCGCACGACGGGCATGGAATTCGCCAGCGAGATGGTCGTCAAATCCACCTTGAACGGCCTGCGCATCGCGGAGATTCCGACGACGCTTTCGCCCGATGGACGCGACCGGCGCCCGCACCTGCGGACCTGGCGCGATGGCTGGCGGCACCTGCGGTTCTTGTTTCTTTACAGCCCGCGATGGCTTTTCCTCGTGCCCGGCGCGCTCAGCCTGTTGATTGGGCTGATTGGTTATGCGGTGGCTTTCCCGAATCTGGGATTTCATGTCGCCGGCTATTTCATCCGGTTTGATGTCAACACGCTGCTGGTATCGAGCCTGGCGATTTTGATCGGGTTTCAGTCGATCCTGTTTGCCGTCTTCACCAAGACTTTCGCGATCACGGAAGGGCTGCTGCCGGAAGATCCGCGGATGAATGCGCTCTGGAAAACGATCAATCTGGAGCGCGGCCTGCTAATCTCGCTGGGGATGCTGCTGATCGGTCTGGCGATGATCGGCGTGGCCGCGAACGAGTGGCGGCTGCAGCACTTCGGCCCGCAGGATTATGCGCGATCGCTGCGATGGGTGATCCCCGGCAGCACGCTGGCCGCCATGGGATTTCAGGCGATGCTCGCCAGCTTCTTCCTCAGCATCCTGGGCCTGCGTCGGCGCTGATCGAGAGCCAACATCATGGAAAATGCCTCAGACCTGTTCGACCAATACGCCGGCGGCTATGAAGCCGCGCTCGACGAGGGCCTGAAGGTCACCGGTGAAAATCCAGCCTATTTTGCCGAAGGCCGAGTGAAATGGATGCAGCGCTGGCTGGATCGTCTCGAGGTGACGCCGCGGCGGATCCTGGATTTCGGTTGCGGCACGGGCGGATCGGTCCCGTTCCTGCTGAAGCTTAAAGGCGTCGAAGAAATTGTGGGCGTGGATGTCTCTGACGCGTCGCTGAACGTTGCCCGCGAGCGCTATGCCGACCCGCGCGTTCAGTTCCATCGGCCGAGCGATTTTAGCGTCGAAGGGAGCATTGATTTGGCCTTCTGTAACGGCGTTTTCCACCACATCCCCCCCGCCGACCGGCCGGCCTGCGTCCGCTACATCCACACCACCCTCCGCCCCGGCGGCCTGTTCGCGCTCTGGGAAAACAACCCCTGGAACCCCGGCGTCCGCTACATCATGAGCCGCGTAAGCTTCGACCGCGACGCGATCATGCTAAGCCCGCCGGAGACGAAGCATTTGATTACTTCGAGCGGATTCCAACGAATCGCCTGCAATTACTGCTTCGTCTTTCCAAAACAATTGAGTGCGATGCGACCTCTCGAACGTCTGCTTCGAGGTATCCCAATCGGCGGCCAATTTTTAACTCTTGGTCGTCGAATGCAGTCCAAGGCGACGTTTGATCAGTAATGCGAGCGTGGCCCGAATCGTTTTCAGGACGCGCATTTTACTAGCCCCACCCTTCAAATCGTAACGACGGATCAGCGGGACCTCACTGCAGATCACATCATGCTGCCTCAATTTCAGGAGAATATCGACCATGCACTGAAATCCGTCCTGGTCAATAAAACGTGTTCCGAACTCATCAAATGCCCGCTTGAGCACATCCCCACGATAAGCTCGGAAACCTGAGGTGTAATCCCGCACACCGTTGATGGGAAATGCGCACTGGAAAAGAATCCTGGCACCGAAGCTGAGTGATCTTCGTGGCCATGAAAGACCTCGAATGTAGGACCCTCGCTGATATCGTGACGCGATCACGACATCGTTCCCTTCTTCGATAGCGCGCAGCATTCGAAGAATAAGCGCGGGCGTGTGCGTGTTATCAGCATCCATTGCCACAACGACATCTTTTGGTCCGCACAACGAGGCGGCGACACTTAAACCGTCACGAATAGTTGCGCCCAATCCCTTGTTCTTCTCGTGTCTTTCCAGCCGGATGGGAAGCAACTTCGCATATTTTTCTGCAATTTCTGCAGTTCGATCACTGCTTCCATCATCGACAAGAATTACTTGGTATTGTTGCTGATCATCGTGCATCACTTCGTCGATGCGCTCAAGCAGCGTCCCAATGCTCTGCTCCTCATTGAATGCAGGCAAGACGATCCGAACCACCCCGGGGGGCCGCCGCCAACTTAACTCCTGAATTGCTGCCGTCATAGGTTCCCTTTGTCTCACTTGCTTAATTCGATTGAGTAAAATGTTCCGCAATTGCACTGCAGATACGATGTCCAGCTCGACCATCTCCATAGACGGCGGAAGGTCTAATTTCCCCTTCGCCGGATTGGATCAAGGCTTCAGCTTTCTCAAGGATCGCTTTCGCCTTGGTGCCGACAAGAAAT
>JBQCCH010000456.1:0-10701 GCA_051962375.1 Tepidisphaeraceae bacterium | reverse complement strand
CGCGGCGACTACGCGACCCCCACGCGGCCGGCATTTACGCTGGCGCTGACCGATCCCAAATGGGTGCGTGCGTACGTATCGGAGCCCGATCTGAATCGTGTCCAGCCGAACGCCCATTGCCGCGTGACGGTTGATACGGATCCGGATCACGACATCAGCGGGTGGGTTGGCTACATCTCGCCCGTCGCTGAATTCACGCCGAAATCGGTCGAAACCACCGATCTTCGATCCAAGTTGGTGTACGAAGTGCGGGTGTATGTGCACGATCCGGAGAATCGTCTCCGACTCGGCACGCCGGCCACGGTGCGCGTGGACGAATCTGCTTCTCCCGCGACTCAACCCTAACCGAGCGATGCCGCCGCCGACCTCGACATCTTCCGGGCCCGTGCTCCGCGTCGAGCGTCTTCGCAAATCCTTCGCAGCCGATAAAGGCTCGTCGGTGGAAGCACTGAAAGGCATCTCCTTTGAACTCGACCATCGCCAGGTCACCGGCCTGGTCGGGCCCGATGGGGCGGGCAAGACGACGCTGCTGCGGATCGCCGCCGGCCTGATGACGCCGACGGAAGGGAGCGTCCATGTCTTGGGCCTCGACGCGACGCGCGACAGCGTGGCCGTCCAACAGCGCCTGAGCTACATGCCGCAGAAATTTGGGCTGTATCAGGATCTGACCGTCCAGGAAAATCTCGACCTCTACGCAGATCTGCAAGGCGTCGATCCCGCCCAGCGCTCGGCGCGCTACGACCGGCTGATGCAGATGACGGGGCTCGATCGCTTTCGTAGCCGCCTGGCAGGCAAATTGTCCGGCGGCATGAAGCAAAAGCTCGGCCTCGCGTGCGCGCTGGTGAAAAGCCCGGAAGTGCTGCTGCTGGATGAGCCGACCGTGGGCGTGGATCCGGTGTCACGGCGGGAATTGTGGCAGATCGTTTACGACATGGTGCACACCGAGGGCATCGGCGTGCTGGTGGCTACCGCGTATCTTGATGAGGCGGAGCAGTGTGGGCACGTGGTGATGCTGCATGAAGGGCAAATCCTCGCGGCCAGTGAACCCAAGGCCTTCGCGGAGCGGTTGCGCGGGCACGTGTTTTCCGTCTCGCCGGCAGCCGGCGTGCGGCCGCGAACGATTCAGGGCCAACTCATCGGTCAACCGGGCATCGTCGACGCGACGATCCGCAACGGCCGCGTCCGCACGGTGACGGCCGATCCGGACATGACGCCAATCCGGGCGGCGGCTGCGCCAACGGCTTTGGACGGCATCCACCCCACCCGCCAAGTTTTGAAGACGCCTTCATCAAGGCGCTGGCCGATCTTCAACGGCCCGCGCCTCACGCGCGAACGCCGGCAGCGACACCTCCCGCGCCTGCCTCGCAAACGCAGGCCGACGTGATCGTCCAGGCTCGGGACCTCACGAAGCGGTTTGGGGATTTCGTCGCCGTGTCGGGCGTGACATTCGAAGTCACCCGCGGCGAGATTTTCGGCCTGCTGGGGCCCAACGGCGCGGGCAAGAGCACCACCTTCCGCATGCTGTGCGGGCTCTCCAAAGTTTCCGCCGGCGAAGTGAGCGTGGCCGGGCATGATCTGCGCCGAAGCGGCGGCACCGCCCGGCAGCAACTCGGTTACATGGCCCAACAGTTTTCGCTCTACTCCAATCTTACCGTGCGTGAGAACCTTCGCTTCTACGGCCGCGCCTACGGACTGTCGGCCAATCGGTTGAAGGACCGGATGTCATGGGCATTGAGCGAATTCGAACTCGCCGAACGCAGCGACGAAGCCGCCGGCGCATTGCCCGGCGGATACAAGCAGCGCCTCGCGATGGCGGCCGCGCTGCTGCACGAGCCGCAAATCCTGTTTCTGGATGAGCCGACCAGCGGCGTCGACCCGATCGCCCGACGCGACTTCTGGCGCCGGATCAACGCCTTCGCGGAAGCCGGCGTCACGGTCATCGTGACGACCCATTTCATGGAGGAAGCGGAGTATTGCGATCGCATGCTCATCATGTCGCAGGGCAAAACGCTGGCGATGGGGACGCCGGCTCAGATCCGGGCGATGGCGCAAACGGCAACGCTGCCCGATCCGACGATTGAAGACGCGTTCATCGCCCTGGCCGAAGGGCATGTGCGGCCCGGGCAAGGGAGCGCATCATGACGCCCAGCCAATTGCGATGGATGCGATTGCGCGGCTTCCTGCGGAAAGAAGTGCTGCAGATTCGCCGCGATCCCAGCAGCATTTTGCTGGCCATCGTCATGCCGGTCGTGCTGCTGTTCATTTTCGGCTACGGCGTCTCGCTCGATCCGCAACACGTGCCGATCGCCATCGTGCTGGACGATCACGGCGACGCCGCCCGGGAATTGGCCGCGCGGTTTTCGCTGAGCCGGTATTTTTCGCCGGTAGAAGCGCGATCGCTCGCGGCCGCGACCCGGCTGCTGGATGATCACCAAGTGGACGGCATTGTGCATGTGCAGTCCGATTTCTCGGAACGGCTCAATCGCCTTGCCCGCGCGCCGGTGCAAATCATCTTCAACGGCACCGACGCCAATCAGTCGGCCCTGGTGCAAAGCTATGCCCGGGGCGTGGTGGCGGCATGGTCGCAGCAACGGGTGGCGCGCGGATTGCCCGCACTCACACCCGCCGTCCGCGTCGAGCCGCGCATCTGGTTCAATGCCTCGCTCAACAGCACCGATTTCCTCGTGCCGGGGTTGGTCGGCTTGGTGATGACTTTAATCGGCGTGCTGCTGACCGCGTTGGTGATCGCCCGTGAGTGGGAGCGCGGCACGATGGAGGCCATTCTCGTCACGCCGTTGCGGTTAAACGAAATCATGATCGGCAAGTTGCTGCCGTATTTTGTGCTCGGCATGCTGGGAATGACGATGAGCGTCGGCCTGGGCGTTGGGCTGTTCGGTGTGCCGCTGCGTGGGTCGCTGGTCGTGCTTATCGGCATGTCGACGCTCTTTTTGCTCGCCTCGCTGGGGCTCGGGCTTTTCATCTCCGCGGCGACCCGCGTGCAATTCGTGGCCGCACAGGCGTCGATCATTTCGGGATTTTTGCCCGCGTTTTTTCTCTCAGGGCTTCTGTTCGATCTCGACAGCACGCCTTGGCCGATCCGCGCGATCAGCCATGTGTTGCCGGCCCGCTATTTTATCTCCGCCGCCCACACCTTATTCCTGGCCGGCGATGTCTGGTCCGTGCTCGGCGGTGACGCGGCTGCCCTCGCCGGCATGGCGATTCTTTTCATCGGCCTGGCACGGTGGCGCCTCACCAAGCGACTGGAGCGCTGAATCCCATGACCCGCTTCGCCCAATCGCTGCTTCGCATCCGAACACTGATCCTGAAGGAATTTCTGACAATCCTGAAGGATCCCAAAAGCCGCACGGTCGTCATCCTTCCGCCGCTGGTTCAGTTTTTCGTTTTTGCCTATGCGGCCACTTTTGACTTAAGCAACGTGCGCTTTGCCGTGCTTGACGAAGACCGCAGCGCGGAATCCCGCGCCTTGGTGGCCTACTTCGAAGGGTCGCCGACGTTTCGACTCGTGCGACAATTATCGAGCGATCGGGAGATCGCGCCGATCATCAACGATGAAGAAGCGCGACTGGTAGTTCACGTGCCGCCGAGCTTCGGCCGCGATTTGCACGGCGGCGGCCATGCGACGCTGCAGGTAATCCTTGACGGCCGCAACTCCAACGTGGCCGGGATCGCAACGGGATACGTCTCGGCGATCGTTGACCGTTTTAACGAATCGCTCGGCAGCGCCGGCGCCGCCGTCCAGATCGCCACGCCAACGACAGGCCCGTCGTTGCAGCCGGTGGACCGCGCCTGGTTCAATGCCAATCTCAGCAGTCGCTGGTATATCGTCGCCGCGCTGCCGGCACAGATTACGACCGTCGTGGTCTTGCTGCTCACCGGGCTATCGGTGTCGCGCGAGCGGGAGTTCGGCACATTCGACCAGCTCCTGGTATCCCCGTTTCGGCCGGGCGAAATTCTGATCGGCAAGGCGGTTCCGCCGATGACGCTGGGACTCATGGACGCGGTGCTGCTCTCGCTGGGCGGCGTGTTCTGGTATCACGTCCCGTTCCGCGGCAGCGTCGTTGCGCTGGGAGCGGCATTGTTGTGCTTTGTGCTGTGCGTCGTTGGGGTCGGGCTCTTCATCTCGTCGTTGTGCTCCACGATGCAGCAATCGCTGCTTGGGTCGTTCGTCTTCATCATGCCGGCCGTCATTTTGTCGGGGTTTACGACCGCCATCGAAAACATGCCGACCTGGCTGCAGGTGAGCACGTATCTCAATCCGCTGCGCTACATTGTCGCCGCGTGCCGCGAAATCTTTTTGCAGGGGGGGACGGTGCGCAGCATCAGTCCGCAATTGTGGCCGCTGGCGATCATCGCCGCCGTCACGCTGGCGGCCGACACTTGGTTGTTCCGGCACCGAGCGGAATAGAACTTTGGCTTGCAAATTACAATGTAATTACGAGCGAAAGCCCGCGACACGAGGTACACTGCGGCAGCACTTACGTTGGGAGAAGGATGAAACTCAGCCGCTGGATGGGTGTTGCGTTGTTCCTGCTGACGGGAGCGGCTGTCGCCCCCGCACTCGCCGCCGAGCCGGCCGCACCGTTGCCGCGCCTCCATGTGGCCGGGCTTCGCATTGTTGATGCCGACAATCGCCCGGTGTTTCTTCACGGCGTGAATCTCGGCAACTGGCTGCTGATCGAGCCCGGCGGTCTCGGCGGCTCGATGGGCAAGTTCCTTGACCAGTACACGCTCTTCTCCGTCCTGCGCGACCGGTTCGGCGAAGTCGAACGTCGACGGCTGATCGATCTTTATCGCGACAACTACATCACTGCGCGCGATTTCGACAACGTCCAGCGGTTCGGTTTCAACTTCGTCCGCATCGGCTTCGATTATGAGCTGATGGAAGACGACGCCCGACCGATGCAGTTGCGGCCGGATGCGTTTAAGTATCTCGATTTCGCCGTCCGCGAGGCGAAGGCGCGGGGCCTTTACATCCTGTTTGACCTGCACGGCGCCCAGGAGCGCCAAGTCAGCGGCAAACAGGGCGGCCGCTCCGGATACACGCGATTTTGGGTCGATCCGAAGGCCCAGGAGCGCTCGCTCTGGCTGTGGAGTGAAATCCAGAAACGATACCGGAATGAAACGACGGTGATGGGTTACGAGCCGTTGAACGAACCTTTTTCGGCGAAGCCCGCGCAGCTGCGGGATTACTGCGAGCGGTGGTACACCCAGCTCCGGACGATTGACCCCGCGGCCATCGCGGTGTTTCCCGGGATGCAGAGCTCCATCGAGTTCTACGGCAAGCCGGCAGACCATGGCTGGAAGAATGCCATGTTCGACATGCACTTTTACCCGGGCAGTTTTGCGAAGCCGACCGCGACCCAGCCGATCACCCTCACGCCCAACACGCGATTCGTTCGCCAGGCGCTTCCCAAATGGGTCGATCGAATGGCGAAGATGGGCACGCCGTTGCTGATCGGCGAGATGAACGTGGTTTACCAGGCGGCCGGCGGCGGGGAAATGGTGCGGCGCTATTACGATTTCGCTAAAGCGCATGACTGGGGCATTTCATTTTGGACGCTCAAGGAACTCACGCCCGGCGGCGGCGTGCAGGAACGCCGCTGGATGCTGACCACCAATGCCAATCCGATTCCGGCGGTGGATATCCACACCAGTTCGATTCAGCAAATCGAAGCCGCATTCCGCAGCCTGGGAACGATGCCGCTGACGATCGATCAGGATTTGTTGCATTGGCTGACGACGGACCAATCGCCGCGGCCTCTGGATGCGCCGGGGCGGCCGGCTGACGATCAATCGCCGGTGCCGACCGGTGCTCAGCCGCAATAAAGGCGTTGGCCACCGCCGGTGCGATCAAGCTAGCCGTGCGAAATCGCGGGCGGGGTCGGCTCGGCCTCGACGAATTTGCCCTTGTCCAGATGCACCAGCCGCGATGCGGCCGCCGCGCTGTGCGGGTCATGCGTCACCATCACGACCGTTTTGCCGAAGTCCTGATGCAGCTTCCGCAGCAACGCGAGCACGTCCGTCGCGCTGGCGGCGTCGAGGTTGCCGGTGGGTTCGTCGGCAAGGATTAAATCCGGATCGGTGACGATCGCCCGCGCAATGGCCACGCGCTGCTCCTGGCCGCCCGAGAGCTGCCTTGGGAAATGATCGTAACGATCCTCCAGGCCGACCAGTTTCAATGCGGTGCGCGCGTTCTGCCGCCTGCGCGATCGGCTCAATCCCGTCAGCTTGAGCGGCAGCTCCACGTTTTCCAAAGCCGTCAGCACCGGCAGCAGGTTGAACGACTGAAAGACAAACCCCAGGTGATGATTGCGCCACCGTGCTAGATCGCGCTCGTGCATGGTCGCCGGCTCTTCCCCCAAGACCAGCAGTTGCCCGCTGGTGGGCTTGTCCATGCCGGCGATCATGTGAAGCAGCGTGCTTTTGCCCGATCCGGACGGCCCCATCAGTGCGAGAAATTCTCCCGAGCGGACAGAAAGATCCACATTCTCCAACGCCGTGACGCTGACCTGCCCGCGCTGGAAGGTCTTGGTCAGATGGATCGCCTGCACGATCGGTGGTGATTCCGGCACGAGTGTCCCTTATTCGAGCGATTGCGGAGCATCGGCGGCTTTCACGGGATCGCCGTCGGTCAACTGCTGGGGCGGATGCGTGATGAGGATTTCGCCGCCGATCAGGCCTTGGCGAATTTCGATTTCTCCGGCCGGATTGACCGAGCCGGTCGTCACCGCGCGCTTGACGGCCTTGCCCGATTCGATCACGTACACCGCGCCGTCACGTACGGCAGCGGCCGGCACGCGCAGGACCGGTCGATCTGCCGCCGGCCGCGTGGCAGCGGCGCGCGAGGCGGCCAGCTTCTGCGGCGACAAAAACGCCACCGTCGCATTCATGTCCGGCCGAAGCAGGTCGTCCGGGTTCAGCACCTTCACGCGCACCTGGATGGTCGCTTTCTGCCGATTCGCTTCGGGCGAAATCAGGTCCACGACGCCGTCATACCGGCGGTCCGGGTAGGCATCGGTCGTGATCCAGCAGGGCTGATGCGCCGACACCTTGGCAAAATCATTCTGGCTCACATCCAGATCCACGCGCAGGTCATTCAAATCCGCGATCGAAAGCACATACCCTTTCGCCCCACGATCGCCGACAAATCCGGTGGTGACGAATTCGCCGACTTCGACGTTTCGTTCCAGCACGGTCGCATTCATCGGCGCGCGGATGACCGTGTTGTCGAGGTCGACCATCGCCAGGGAGAGGCCCCCTTCCAGCTGATGCACGACCCCTTCCTGGGCGGCGATGACTTCCTTGCGCGGTCCGAGCCGGGCGAGTTCCAACTGCTGCCGGTCCGATTCCACCTGGGCTTGGCGCGACAGGGCGAGTGAGTTGGCGTCATCAATCTGCTGTTGGGAGACGGCCTTGGTGGATTGCAGCGCCGCCAGGCGCTTTTGGTTGATGGCGGCCGCTTCCAGTTCCGCCTGCGATTTCGCCAGCGCTGCTGCCGCCGTCGCGATTTCTTCGGGCCGAGAGCCCGCCTTCAATTCCGCGAGCTTCGCCTTGGCCGCATCGAGTTGCCCCTGCTGCTGCGCGACGCGGGCGCGGTATTCGTCGTCTTCCAGGCGCACCAGCACTTGGCCCTTCGTAATCTTGTCGCCCATTTCCACGCCAACCCACGCGACGCGGCCGATCACCTTGCTGGCAAGCTCAATCTTGTGGGCGGCGACGATGTACCCGGTGGCATTGAGCACGGTCAGGTCATTGTCATTGACCGCGCCTTCCGGCATGCGGATGCGGATCGTTTCAACGACCCTCACGGACGAGGCCCGGCGCCATTGGTACGCCCCGGCCACGCCGGCGATCAGCAGCACGATCAGCAACACCCAGGGCCAGCGTCGGCGTTCGCTGCGCTTGGCTTTGTGGTGTTTTTCGATGCGGAGTTGTTGAAGTTCGTTTTCCAAGTGGCTGACAGTTTAACTATCTCGCATCGCCGCGACGATGCCCTTCTTCGACGCTGCCCACGCGGGCAGAAAACCGCCCAGCGCCCCGATCGCTGCCGCGAACGCCAATCCCCAGGCGATCGCGTGAGGTCCGACTTTAAATTTGAAGGCGACTTCGCTGAAGGTCTGAAAGTTTCCCACGCCCGTGGTCAGGCCATTGATCGGCAAGGCGATGAGGACGCCGACCACGCCCCCCACGAGTGAAAGGCAGATCGATTCGAGCATGAACGACCGCAGGATGGCCCACCGCCCGAACCCCAGCGCCCGCAGTGTGCCGATCTCTTTAGACCGGCGTGCGACGGCGGCGTACATGGTGTTCGTGGCCGCGAACGCACTGCCAACCGCCATGATCACGGCCACCGAAAATCCCAGAATCTGCAGCGGTAAGCCCGAACTGGTCATCGCAGCGTAATACGCCTTTTCGCTCATGCCGTCGGTGCCCAGCCGTTGGTCGTCGCTGATCTGCTGAATCAAGGCCGGCATCGCATCCGGGTGATCGACGCGAATCAGCAAGGAATTGCTGCCCCCCTGCTGCTCAAAATCGCCGCGAAGCTGATTCAGGTCGGCCCAAATTTCGCTGTTGGCCGCCGAATCGCCCGCGCGAAAGACGCCCACCACCTCCCACAGTCCGCGGCCGAACCGCAGCTGCCTGCCGATGCGCGCGGCGGGATAACGCCGGGCGATCGATTCTCCGACCACCACCTGACGCCGGCCGGGCTGCAGCATCTGCCCCTGCAGGACCTGGACCGTCCGCATCGACAATCCGATCGGCAACAGGCCGCGCACGGTGACGTTCATTCCTTCGGGCGAATCGACGCTTGGAAGATTGACGACGGTGACCGCCTCCGGTGAAACCATCGGCTCGCCGGCGTCGGTGCGCGCGATCCCCGGCAGGCGGCGGATGATCTGGTAGGCATCGTTCGAAACGGTCGAGCTCAGTTCCGCGGTGACGCCCTTGCGCAGCACGAGCATCTGGCGCGGATCGCCGCTGCCGGCGAATACGCTCTTGAGCCCTTCGGTCAATGCCATCGCCGTCACCAGAACGGAGACGGTCAGGCCGATGCCGATCGCGGTCATCAGCGTGGTGCCCTTGCGTTCGACAAGGTTTCGGAGGTTGTAGACGACGGGAACGCCCATGGAATTCAGCCTGTGAAGCGGAGCGATTCGACGATGTTTTTCCGGGCGGCAGCGATCGCCGGAACAAGGGCTGCCACGAGCCCGATGAGCGCCGCCATCCCCAGCACGATCGTTGCCGCCTGCCAGCGGATCCCTTGGAACCCAAATCCACCAGCGGCGACCTGCAGCCCTTTGGCCAGCGTCCATCCGATGCCAAGCCCGACCATTCCGCCCAGCACGCTGATCAACACCGATTCAGCCAGCACCAGGCCAAGGATTTCGCCGGGCGTGTAGCCGAGCGTGCGGAGGATCGCCATTTCCCGCGTCCGCTCGCGCACCGCCATGGCGACGGTGTTTGCCGACACCAGCAGGATCGTAAACGTCACCGCCGCACAGATCGCGGCCAGGAACAGCTTGATGTTGCCCAGAAACGCCAGGAACGATCGGCCGAACTCTTTTTCCGATTCGGTTCGCGTGGGGTAGGGCGAATTGTCAAACATGCTGTCGATCGCCTTGGAGATGCGGGGCACGTTTTGCGGCTGATCGGCGAGGATAAGATACGTGCCCACTTCATCGCGTGCCGCGGAGGTCGTCGGCAGCAGTTCGCTGAGGTACTCGCGATGGAAGACCAGCGCCTCGGAATTCGGTGGGTGCTGGTAGATGGCCGCCAACTTCAGTTCGAGGGTGACCGGATAGATGTCGCCTACGATGGTGATGCGATCGCCCAGCTTCATGCCGTAGTCTTTTGCGATCTTTTCACCGACGGCGCAGGCTGTTCGATCCCGCTTGAAAGCGGCCAGTTGATCGGGCGGCACGACCCAGTCCTGACGGATGTCGAAGATCTTGTCGGCATCGACGGCGAATCGGGCGAAGAAGTTTTTCGGCTCTTTGTAGACGCCCTGAAACCAGGTCCAGGCCGAGCATTTGACGACGCCGGGCACCGCCTCGATGCGCGCCTGGTGGCTGGCCGGCAGCATTTGCGTCAGCGACACTCGATGCCGGCAGATGATGCGCAGCGCTTCGGACGGGGAACGATCTTCGCCGTAGAAAAACCCCTGATAGAGCGCGATCAGCAGGCTCAGCAGCGCCAACGACACCGCCGCGCTCGCGAGCGTAAGCAGCGTTCGCCGCCGGTTGCGGAGGACGTTTCGAACTATCAGCGGCATCAATCGAAGCATGCACCGATTCCTACAAGGCGTGTGCCCCGCTCACGGCAACGCACGACCGCCGTGCGAAGTCTACCGGAAAATGGCATTCACATGGCGGGGATTCTGACGCCCGAGCCGGGGCCGATGCGTGATTGGGAGTTCACTCGGCGAATGGCATCCTCAAAAGCGCGCAATCCAACGGTGCGACCCTGAACCTTTATCCGCAAAGGGCGTCCGGTGATCTCATCGGGTGCATGTTGATTTGGGGGCTCCCCTTCGTCACGGGGATGGCCTACCATCTCGCGTGATGACTTACCAACGCCTTGGCAAAACCGGATTGAAGGTCTCGCGCTTGTGTCTGGGGTGCATGACGTACGGCATTCCGGAACGGGGCAATCACGCGTGGACATTGCCCGAAGCCCAGA
>JBQCCH010000455.1:0-2162 GCA_051962375.1 Tepidisphaeraceae bacterium | reverse complement strand
GCGGGGAGATTCGGCTGAGCGGAAAAAACATGACCAGGCTGGCCCCCCACCAGCGCGCCCGCGCCGGGATCGGGCTTGTGCCGCAGGGACGCCAGATCTTTCCGAAGCTGACCGTCGAAGAAAATCTGCTGATCGGCCTGCAGGCGCGCACGGACGGGAAAAAATCGATTCCCGCAGAGGCGTACGAGACCTTTCCGGTCCTGGGAAAAATGCGTGCGCGGCGTGGCGGCGATCTGTCGGGCGGGCAACAGCAGCAGTTGGCGATCGCTCGGGCGCTGGTGGGCGACCCGAAGGTGTTGCTGCTCGATGAGCCGACCGAAGGCATTCAACCCAACATCATCCAACTGATCGGCGAAGTGCTCCAAAAACTGGCCAAGCAGCGCAACATGGCGATTGTCCTGGTGGAGCAGTACCTGGACTTCGTGCGGGACATTTCGAATTCGTTTTACGTGCTGAATCGCGGCCGCGTCGTAGCGAATGGTCCGACGGCGGAACTGTCGGCCGACGTGGTGACGCAGCACCTTAAGGTGTAGGCCGCCCCCTGCTGCCGCATCCGCACGACTCGCGCACGACCAGTTTGTGCGGCAGCGCGATCGATCGGCTGGACCGATCTGGCTGATTGAGCCGGCTGAGCAAGAGCTCCGTCGCCGTCCGTCCGATCTCATAGGTCGGCTGCTCAATCACCGTCAGCGGCGGGCGAACAAGTGACGTCCACTTGGCGTTGTCGAACGCGCCGAAGGCGACATCCTGCGGACATCGCAGCCCACTCTCCATCAATGCCCGGTAGGCCCCAAGGGCAAGCAGCCCGTTGCTGGTGACGATCGCGTCAGGCCGATCCGGCTGGCTCAGCAAGCGCATCGTCGTTTCAAAGCCATCGTCCTCACGAGGCGCCAAAAATGTGGCACTGTGCGGCGCGACGTTGGCGGCGGTGTGGGCGGCCACGAATCCTTTGTGCCGCTCGCGGCCGGTGGCGCTGTGGGCGCCGAACAGCCCTGCGATGCGTCGGCGTCCGTGTCCCAGCAGGTGCGCGGTCAGGTCATCCGCGGCCGCGACGTTGTCGACGACGATCGTGTCGATGGCCAAGCCGCTCACGGGTCGATCGATGACGACGATCGGCATGCCCGGCGCGGCGTCCGGGCCGATGGCGCGCAGCGCCTCGGCGGTCGGCGCCAGAATCACGCCGGCCACGTTCTCATCCCGCAGCAATTGCAGATAGGTCGCTTCCTTGTCCGCATCCTCGTCACTGTTGCAAAGGAAGACGGCATACCCATCGCGAGAGGCGGCGTCTTCGACCGCTCGGCAGACCTCGGTGAAGAAGGTGTTTTGAATATCCGCCACGATCAGGCCGATGGTGGTGGACTTGGCCGAGCGGAGACTTCGCGCGACGCGATTGGGCCGATACCCCAACTCGGTGACGGCCGAGAGCACGCGTTCGCGCACGCCCCGCCGCACGGCGATCCCGGACAACACCCGCGAAACCGACGCCGTCGAAACCCCCGCCGCGTCAGCCACATCCTTAATGCTCGGCATGGCTCTATCAGTAAACGTTTTCAGTCTATTTAGCAACACTTTCCGCCATTCCTGCAATTTTTTAGCCCAAATCGAAAAAGAAGTTGATCCTAAAACTGTAAACGATTACAGTCATTCGGGCGATTGGCGACGAGGAGTGACTTCATGCTGGATTTTTCTTCGGACAATGTGCTGCTGGACGTTCGGGTGCGGACCAAGGACGAGGCGATCGAACGCCTTGGCGCTTTGCTGGCGGACAACGGGTACATCGACCTTGCGTACGGCCAAAGCATGCTGGCGCGGGAACGGGTGGCGAACACGTATCTGGGCAAGGGAATCGCGATCCCGCATGGTCTGCCGAAGGACCGGCAGCTGATCCGCAAGACGGGGCTGGCCGTGCTGCAGGTGCCGGAGGGGGTGGAGTGGCTGCCGGGCGATCGGGCGAAGATCATCGTCGGCATTGCCGCCAAGTCGGATGAGCACCTGGAAATTCTGGGGAATCTGACCGATCTGCTGTATCACGATGACCTGGTCGATCGCCTCGCCCGGACGCGCGATGCCGAGGACATCGTCGCGGCGCTGACGGCGTCGCGGGAAGAGGCGCAATTGCCGGGCAACGGCGAGGCGGCCGCCCAGGATTATGCGAAGCACGT
>JBQCCH010000454.1:0-4505 GCA_051962375.1 Tepidisphaeraceae bacterium | reverse complement strand
TCATTCCGCGAGTTTTGACGGTCCGCAGTTTGCCGCTTACACGGCACAGATTCGCCGGGCCGAGCAAATGATGGGGCTTCCCGGCGCTCGCCGCGTGCTGGACGTCGAACGCGATGTGAGAAACGTCAGCCGGCAAAGCCTGGTCGCCGTGCGCGCGTTGAGCGCTGGCCACGTCATCACCGCCGACGATCTGACAACCCAGCGGCCCGGCACGGGCATCTCCGCGGTGCACTTCGATGCGGTCCTTGGAAAATCGCTGAGGCGGCCCGTCGATCAGGGAGAAATGCTCGACGGGGAAATGCTCGAAGGAGAAATGCTCGGGGCATCCGCGATCGAAGGATGGCCCGATGCGCCGTAGACGCGTCCTTTACGTGACCGGAACGCGCGCCGAGTTCGGCCTGATGCGCCAAACGCTGGCCGCCATCAAATCGCACCCGGCCCTGCAATTGCAGTTTGTGGTCACCGGCATGCATCTCAGCCGCGCGCACGGCCACACGATTGACGGCATTCGCGCGGACGGCTGGACCATCGATGCGAAAATCCCATGGAAGGACGCGACCGCTCAAACCGCGGGCGATGCGATGCGCCGGATGGCGGATGCATTCGATCGGTTGAAGCCCGACATCGTTTTGCTCGCTGGTGATCGCGTCGAGCCCTTTTCCGCCGCGGGCGCGGCGGCTTTGGCGGGATTGTGCATCGCGCATGTCCACGGCGGGGACCGCGCCCAGGGACAACTCGACGATTCCCTCCGGCATGCCATCACCAAGCTGTCGCACCTGCACTTCCCAGCCACCCGCGCCTCCGCGGAACGACTTTATCAACTGGGTGAAGATCGCTTCCGCATCCATCTTGTCGGCACGCCCGGTTTGGATGGCGTAAAAGCCTTAGCCCGGCAGGGGGATCCGGCGGCATGCCCGACCACTCCCTTCGCCCTGATCGCGCTGCACCCGGATACACCCGTTGAATCGCTTCAGGCCGCGCGTGCGATCGAACTTGCGGCGGCGGCGAAGTCGGCAGGCATTGAGCGGGCGGTGGTGGTTTATCCGAACAATGACCCGGGATGGCACGGCATCGCCCGTGCGTGGGAGCGCCGCTTGCCCGCGGGCTGGACGCCTCACCGTGATCTTCCGAGACCGACCTTCCTGCGTTGCCTGCGGGAAGCGGCCCTGCTGATCGGCAACAGCTCCAGTGGAATCATTGAGGCTGCGACCTTCGGCACGCCGGTGATCAACATCGGCGACCGCCAGCGCGGCCGACAACGCTCGGCCAACGTGATCGACGTCGACTGGAATCCGAAAGCCCTGCGCACGGCGATCGCGAAAATCTGGCGAAAGGGTCGCCCCCGGCGCTTCTCGGGCACGAACGTCTACGGCTCCGGACGGGCGGCAAGGCGGATCGCATCGATTTTAGCGGACGTGCCGCTCGACGACCGCTTGCGAAATAAGCTGATTCGGTATTGATGCTCTTAAGTCGGCACCGCATTGGTTCGATAAATGCGCTGAGGCCGCTCTATGATTGCAACTCCGCCGACGCCGAAGGAATTACTCGATCACGCACTCGGCCAACTCACGATGTTGGCGACGCTCCCGGAAATCACGTCGCAAATCATCGCGACAGTTGAAGACCCGCGCTCCTCCGCGAGCCAGTTGCACAAGATCGTTTCGCACGATCCGGTGCTCGTCAGCCGCGTGTTGAAAGTCGTCAACAGTGCGTTCTACGGCCTGCCGGGGCAGGTCAATTCGGTCGACCGCGCGATCGTATTGCTCGGGCTGAATGCCGTGAAGAACATCGCACTGGCCGCCAGCCTGGGGCAGTTGTTCCGCGGCGCGAAGCTGTGCGAAGGGTATTCCGCCAAAGACCTGTGGAAGCACTGCCTGGCCGTTGCCGTGGTGGCGAAGGAATTGGCCAAGCGGGCGAAGAAGCCATTCGTGGAAGAAGCCTTCCTCGCGGGCATGGTGCATGACCTGGGCCTGCTGGTCACACTGCAAACCTGGCCGGAAAAGCTGCAGAATGTGTGCGACGAAGTCCGCAAAACGGGGCGGCCGTTCGTCGAAGTGGAGCGGGAGTTTGTGGGTGTGGATCACCAGCGGCTCGGCGAAGGCTTGGCGACGCGCTGGAAATTCCCCCGCGTGTGCGCTCAGGTCGCCGGCCATCACCACGACCAGCGCGCGAACCCGGATGACATCGCCGCGGTCATGGCGACGGTCACCCTGGCCGACACGATCTGCTGCCAGGCGGCAATGGGCTTTCCGCTGACGGCCGCGCATCAAGTGGTTTCGGATGAACTGATCCGCAAGGCCGAAAGCACGCGAGCCATCCTTGATGGCGTTACCGCCGACATCGCGAAGATCGTCGATTCCGCCAGCGCTTTGCTGGGGTAATTCGCCTACGCCGGCCGAGCAATTTCACGATCGCCGGAGTCGATCTTCAGCGGCAGTTCGACCCAGAACTGCGCGCCTTCGCCCTCGGTGCTGATGACGCCGATCTTTCCCCCCAGCAGTTGGGCCAGCTCCCTCGCGATCGCCAGGCCGAGCCCCGTGCCGCCGTGCTGACGGGTGTACGATTGATCGCCCTGGCGGAATTTTTCGAAGATGACCTTCTGCGTCTCCAGCGGTATGCCCGGCCCGCGATCGGTGACGCTGATGCGCACCCCGCCATCGGTGCGCTCGGCGTGCAGTCGGATCGTTTCTTTGTCGGGCGAAAACTTGATCGCGTTCGACAGAAAGTTGTACAGGATCTGCTGCAGCCGGGCGGCGTCGGTCTCAATCACGGGCACGTCCGCGTCCACTTGGATGTCGATCGAAAGCTTCTTCCCTTCGGACAGCAGTTTCAACAGATTCACGAGCCCCTCAAACACGTCCCCAAGGCTCAAAGGCTGCGCCCGAACCGCCATCTTCCCCGCTTCAATCTTGGCCAGATCGAGCAGGTCGTTGATCAGGTCCAGCAAATTCGCGCCGCTGCGGACGATGTTCTGCAGGTAGCGGGCCTGCTTCGATTCATCGGGCATCTGATCCCGCAACAGCTCGGCAAACCCCAGGATTGAATTCAGCGGGGTGCGGAGTTCGTGGCTGACGCTGGCTAGAAATTCGCTCTTCAATCGGTTGGATTCAAACAGCGCGTCATTCGCCTCTTCCAGTTGGCCGAGGCGTACGTCCAGGCTTTTGTTCATCTCGCGCAGGCGATCGTTCGACGTCTTCAGGTTCGCCAGCATCTGGTTGAAGGTTTCAGAAAGCTGCTGGAACTCATCGCCGCTGCGGATGTGGGAGCGGATATTCAAATCACCCGCGGACACTTTCTCGGCCGTTTCCTGCAGGACGCGGACCGGCTGCAGGATGATTCGCGTGATGATCAGGTACATCGTCACGCCCGCCAGCGTTACGGCGATCAGGCCGGCAATCAGCAGCAGCACGCGGTTCAGCAATTGCTGCTGGCCGGACGTTTGCGACGGAATGTCGACCGAAACGATGCCCAACAACTGCGGCTCCGCGCTCGGCCGGGTGCCGGCCATGGCGATGGGGAGCGAGGCAGGACTTTCCGGCGCGGCGTGGCAACGAATGCAATCGGCGCCGTTCAGCAGCGGCTGTGCGAAGCGGTATCGCTCCGTCGTATGCAGCAGGCTGCTTCGATAATCCCGCTTGGGATCGCGCTGGAAGACATGCAGCGAACCGTTCTCGAATCGCGACAGTGTCGGCGAATCGATCTGGTCGATTCCAATCAATTTCGGCGCCGGCTCCGCCGCCTGCGTCGTGGCCGACGCGCGGCGAGTTCTGGCGAGCGGGCGGGGCGATTCGGCGCTGAACCGATCGATGTGATCGCGAATCGCCGCCTGCGCCAGCAGACGCGCCGCGCTCTCGTTCGGCTGCTCGCTGAGCTGTTCCATCCGTTGCCAAGGCACAAACAGCGCCGCGCCGATGACCAGCACCACCGATGCCCCGAAGAGCAACTGGCATTTGGTGGCGAGCGATATTTTCAATTTGCGAAATAAGCGAATCATCGGCCGTGCCGCTGAGTTTAACCGCGAAGCAGATGATTGAGGATAACGTCGCGCACCTCGGTCGCCGCGTAGCGATCGCGTTCCAGGATCGCGGGGCGATTGCTGATCAGCAGGGGGCCCTCGCCCGGGTTTGCGGGCGGCGCGCCGTGGCTGCCGCGGACCAGCGATGCATCCAGCGGAATGACATCCAGCAGGGTGCGAAACCCGAGCTTCCGGCGAATCAGTCGCGATCCGATTGCCCATTTCGGCGAGCGGATTGCCGGATCCAGGAAGAGTTCCACAGGGTCGTACCCGGGCTTGCGATGAATATCGACCGTCCTGGCAAAATCAGGGGCGGCCGCGTCATTCAGCCAGTAGTAATAGGTGAACCATGCATCCGGCACGGCGATCGCGACGATATCGCCGGCTCGCGGGTGATTGAGCCCGATCGCCTCCCGCTCAGCCCCCGAATGGATTGACGCCACGCCCGGGCAGCCCGATAGCATCGCCCGCACCGCTTCTTCTGCCGTCG
>JBQCCH010000453.1:0-10237 GCA_051962375.1 Tepidisphaeraceae bacterium | reverse complement strand
GTTTGGGAGCATCATCGACTGAGCAAATTGACGTCCGCCTCGCCGGTGATGCCGGCGGACGTTCGCCTGCGCGTGGATCCCAACCGAATCTTTGATTTCGCTCCGCGGACGGCGTTGTCGTCGAAACTGCTGGATTTGCCGACGCACACGCTGGATGTGCTGGAGCAAGGCGCCGAAGCGTTGCCCGAGAGCTTGCGGACCCCGCCGCAGGATTTGCGCACGCTTTCGACCTGGCTTTATATGGCTGCGGGGCAGCGGGAATCGCATCGGTTTGAGTGGGGCGCTGCGCCCCTGCGTGCGGTGCCGAGCGCGGACGCGACGTTTCCAACGGAGATCTACGTCGTCGCCTTCGCGATCGAAGGACTCTCGCCGGGGTTGTATCACTATTCGCCGAGCGATTTCGCATTGCGAAAGTTGCGAGACGGGGCGGAAACCTTGTCGCTGCTGCGGCGGGGGCGGCCCGACCTGAATTTTCTGTCGACCGTGCCGGGCGCGCTGCTGATTTCGTCGGTCTTCAGCCGCGCGTGCTGGCGGCAGGGCAGGCGGGGGTATCGGCAGGCGCTGATCGATGCGGGCCACGTCGTCGCGAACTGCCACGCCGTCGCCAGCGCGCTGGGCATGGACGTTCACACCCGCTTGCGGATGTCCGACGCGGCAATGCGGGAATTGATCGGCTTGCCGGAGGATTTTGATTTTGCGGTCGCTGAATCGGTGCAGGCGATGGTGGTCTGGGCGGACCACGCGAATGTGCCGATGCCAACGGGCGCTGGCGCGGGCTCATCGGGCCTGGCGCCGATTCCCCGGCCTGGCGGCCCGGAGCGGCCGACGTACGGCGCGGTGCTGGCGGTGCACTCTGAGATGGTCGCCCGCGGCGTGGCGACGCGGGAAATCCGTCCGCCCCTGACCGAACTCACGCCGTTGCCATCCAACGTGCGGATGTCGCAATTGCTCCTGGCCCGGGAGGAAACGCCGAACAAATCGCTTCGGGCCGTGCTGACCGAGGTAAAGCAGGCGGAGGAGTTCGAGAAAAAGCCGCTGCCGCGCGATGCGTTTTTTCACATCGCACGGGCCGCGTTTCGAAGCGGCACATATTTCCCGCTTCGGCCGGAAGGGGCGCATGTGGCCCTGGTCCGCTCGTTCTGGATTCTGCACGAAGTGCCCGGGCAGGAACCGGGCATCTGGTGGCACGATCCATTCACCGATCGGTGGGCGCTGCTCAATCGCGGCTTCTACAAATTCGAGTGCGTCGATCTGACCCGCGGCCGCGAACTGCTGGAGCACGCGTCGGCCGTCTGCGTGGTGGTGGCGAATCTGCAGCGATTGCTGCTGGAGGCGGGGCCGGATGCGTATCGCCTGGCGCTATTGGAAGCGGGCGTGGTGACGCAGCGCATGACGCTGGCGGCGAACTCCATGGGATTCGCGTGCCGGGTGTTCGGCGACTTTTTCGACGACCCGTGGAAGCAATTTCTGGGCCTGCTCAATACGGGCTGGGAACCGCTGGCGGTCGCCGCGATCGGCATGGCCAAGCCGCCGACCCCCAGCACGCTGCCCCGCGGACGGGCAACCTACAGCGGCTGAACCTCGCGCATGGTGCGTGGCCGTGCACGGATCGATTGTGCCGGCCGGAGATGGGGTAATCAGAAGTTGCTCTTGTCGGCACGCGGGGCGGGAAGTAGTGTGAAGTGCATGGCGGTTGAGCAAGCCATCCCCGTCGAAATGTCGAAGCTGGCGACGCTGCGCCACCGACTGCACCAAATCCCCGAACTGGCCTACGAAGAATACAAGACGGCCGAAGTCATCCGCGAGGAACTGAAGCGATTACGCATTGAATTCATCGCCGGCGTTCCCGACGCGCCGACCGCAACGATCGGCCTGATCGGTGACCCGCGCAAGCCCTGCATCGCGCTGCGCGCCGACATCGATGCGTTGCCGATTGTCGAAGAGACCGGGGCGCCGTACGCATCGACGCATGAGGGGCGCATGCACGCCTGCGGGCACGACGGGCACATGTCGATTTTAGTCGGAACCGCGGAGACGCTGCGGCAAATGGACGACTTGCCGGTCTGCGTGAAGCTGATCTTCCAGCCCGCGGAAGAAGGGGGCGGCGGGGCGCATCGATTGGTGAAAGCGGGCGTACTGAACGGCACGCTGGGGCCGGCCGTGCGGGCGATCTTTGGCTTGCACGGGTGGCCGGGATTGCCCGTGGGCGTGGTGTCGACGCGGGCGGGCGCGGTGCTGGCTTCGACGGACGCCTTCAGCGTGAAATTCACCGGGAGCGGGTGTCATGGCGCGTTTCCGCACCTGGGCCACGATCCGATCGTGACGGCCGCCGAGGCGGTGGTGAATCTGCAGCAATTTGTCAGCCGCGAAATGGATCCCACCGAGCCGGCCGTGGTGACCGTCGGCATGTTTCACGCGGGAACGGCCGTCAATGTCATCCCCGATTGCGCCACGATCGCCGGCACCGCACGCACGCTGACGCCCGGCGCGCGCAAACGCATCGAACAATCGATCCGCCGCCGTTGCGAAGCGATCGCGCTGGCGAACCAGTGCCGGGCGACCTTTGAATGGACCGACGGGTACCCCGCCACGGTGAACGATCCGGGGATGGCTGAGTTCGTCGCCGCCACCGCGCGGGCCACCCTGGGCGCCGACCACTATCACCCCGCCTCCGGCCCGGCCATGGGGGGCGAGGATTTCGCCTACTACCTGGAACAAGTGCCCGGCTGCTTCTTCTTCCTCGGCACCTGCCCGCAGGGGCGTGACAGCTACCCCTCGCTGCACAACGACCATTATGACTTCACCTACGCCGCCCTGGGCGTCGGCGTCCGCATGTTCGTCAACCTCGTCCGACAATTCCGCGCCTAACAGCCGGCGGCCAATCGAACCGCCGACGACGGCGCGGACGGTCATCGAAGACGGTGATCGGACACGGTGATCTTGGCGTTGTCGCAGTTTCTTACTGAAGTCCCTCGCTCAGCACCGACGGTCAAGGCCCCCGACAGACCCCGCTTGCCCAATTCGATATCGGGCATAAGGCGCTCGACGTCCCATTAAGCGCCCAGCCTCCAGTGCGGCCGCCCGTTCGGATCCGACGCCGCGCCCGCCGCAAACGCGGCCGAACGGGGCCTGATGGGCCGGGGTTCGGGGGCGGCTGGGCGCGACGGCGGGCTCAAGAGGGGCGGCTGATGTGCCGATAAAGGTGAGGGCCAACGTGCCGGGAGGGGGATTTGGGGCACGATCGGCCGGGGCGGTGGGTGGAAACCGGTTCCTTGGGATTTTGTTGTTTGCTTCCGCTAAAGAAGTTTTCATAATGGCGTCGCCGGTCACATGGATGTGATGGGTGAAATGTCGGGCATTGGGATTTGTCGCACGGCCATGGAGGGCTCGCGATGGACGCCATCAAGCAGCAACTGCTGCGCATCCAGCAACAATTGAATGGCCTGTCGGCGTCGCAAAAGATGCTGACGGCATCGCTCGTGGTCATCATGATCATGACGATGTTCTATTGGTCGCACTACGCCGGCTCGAGCGAGATGGCGATGCTGCTCGATCAATCGATGAGCGCCGACGAAATCTCGCAGATCAAGAACTCCCTGTCTGCCAAGAACATCAAGTATGAAGTGAACGGCGACCGGATCATGGTGCCGTCGGACAAGAAGTTCGAAATCCTGGCGGACCTGGGATACGACCAGTTGTTGCCGCACGACACCAAAAGTGGGTTTGATGACGTCATCGCCCAGATGAGCCCGCTCGACCCGAGCGCCAAGACCGAGCAATTTTTCAATCATGCGAAGGAAAGCACGCTGTCGCGGCTGATCGCGCGGTGGCCGGGCGTGAAGAGCGCGAACGTGATCATCGACGGCACGCGCAAGCTGAGCCCGGTGCGCTCGATTCAGCCGACGGCGTCGGTCGACATCACGCTCAAGCCGAATGAGCAACCCGGCAAGAAGCTGGCCGAGGCGGCGAGCGATCTGCTGTGCGGGGCGCAGGCGGGGCTGGATCGATCGAACGTGCGGATCACGGTCAACGGCCGCCCGCTGAAGCTGGCCGACCCGAATGACCCGTTCGGCAGCGAAGATAATGCGATCCTGGATGCCAAGTCGAAGTACGAGCGCTACTACGTCGACAAGATCATGACGCAGGTGCCGGTGGACGGCGTGCGGGCGACGGTGTCAGTCGATCTGAAAACCGAAAGCAGCGTGCTTACATCGCACACGGTCGATCCGAAGGGGAAAGTGGAGGCCTTGGAAAGCCAGACCACGACCAGCTCGGAAAACAGCCAGCCCACGGCCCAGGGCGAGCCGGGCGTGGCGGCGAATGTGGGCGTGCTGGATGCTTCGACGACGGCGGCCGCGCCGACCTCCACGCTGGATAAAACCGAGATCAAGAACAAGACCGATCTGAGCTACAAAAACGAGCAAACGACCAGCCCCGCGGGCGATGGCGTGGCGGTGGCGGCGTCGGTGCGTGTGCCGGAATCGTACTTCCGGCGGATCTGGAAATCGCGGCATCCGACGTCGACCAACGAACCGACCGATGCCGAAATCGACGCGACCGCCCAGCGTGAAACGCCCGCCATTCGTGACGCGGTGAAGATGGCGACCAACATCAAGGATGATGCGGCCGTCGTCGTGTCGACGTACACGGATTTTGACGTGCCGACCGCGCCGGGCGAGACGGCGGCGGCGGGATTGGCTTCATTGCCGGTGTCGGTCGGGTTTGGGGCGAAGGACATCGCCGTGGGCGTGCTGGCGGTGGTGAGCTTGTTCATGGTGTCGATGATGGTGCGCAAGAGCGCGCCGCAGCCCTTGATGCAGCCGACGCCGGTCACGGGCGGTTCGCCCGAGCCGATCGTGCCGACGAACCCGCCACTGGTCGCGACGCCGCAAGTCGCCGGCGAAGTGCGCGAGGCGGCGTCGATGCTCGTGGGGCATGAGCTTTCGGAAGAAGCCATCGAAGCCAACCAGGTGATCGAACAAGTGGGCACGATGGTGAAGGAAAACCCGGAAATCGCGGCGAACCTTGTGAAGCGGTGGCTGAATCAGGATTGAGGATCGACAGTGGGCAAGGGGCGATCATCGAGTTGAGCTGACCAATGGCCAAAGAGAGCAAAGAACTCAACGGCGTGCGCAAGGCGGCGAGCCTGCTGCTGACGCTGGAGCAGGATGAAGCGGCCGCCGTCATGCAGCGGCTCACGCGCGACCAGATTGAGGAAGTGTCGCGCGAAATCGCCTCCCTGGGGGAGATTGCCGCCAATGCCCGCAACACGGTGTTCAAGGAGTTTTACGGGCTGGTGCTGGCGAACAACTACGTCAGCGAAGGGGGCCTGGAGTATGCGAAAGCCCTGTTGAAAAAGAGCATGCCCGAAGGGGATGCCGACAAGATGATCAAGCAGGTGACGCAGCAGGTGGCGACGACGCCCTTCGCGTTCCTGCAGAAGGCCGAATCTGAAAACCTGCTGACGTTCATCCAGGACGAGCACCCGCAGACGATCGCACTGATCCTGGCGCACCTGAATCCGACAAAGGCGAGCGAAATCCTCGTCGGCCTGCCGAACGCCAAGCAGGTGGAAGTGGTCAAGCGCATCGCGAACATGGAGCAGACGAATCCGGAAGTGATCAAGGAAGTGGAGCGCGGGCTGGAGCACCGCTTGAGCGACATCGTCAGCCAGACGTTTGAAAAAGCGGGCGGCGTGGACACGGTGGCGGAGATGCTCAATCTGGCGGACCGGTCGACGGAAAAAGGGATCATGGAAGGCCTGGAAGCCGAAGACCCGGATCTTGTCGAGAGCATTCGCCGGCTCATGTTCGTGTTCGAGGACGTGCTGCTGGTCAACGACAAGGGCATCCAGAGCGTTCTGAAGGAAATCGAAAACGACGTGCTCAGCCTGGCGCTGAAGACGGCGAGCGACGAGCTGAAGAACAAGATCTTCAAGAACATGTCCGAGCGTGCGGCCCAGTTGATCCAGGAAGATATGCAGTACATGGGGCCGGTGCGGGTGAGCGATGTCGAAGGGGCTCAGCAGAAGATCGTCGACGTCGTCCGTCGGCTGGAAGACAGCGGCGAAATCGTCATCAGCGGTCGCGGCGGCGGCTCGGAAATGGTCGTGTAATCAGCGGTGCGATGAAGGGGCGACGTCTCGCCCGGCAGCGAATTGTGGTGTGTGATGGCCGTGATCAAATCGGAAAATGCTCCGCGGGCGGCCCGTCCGTTTTCGATGACGGACATCGAAGCCCACGCGCGCGCGATGCTGCTGAAGGCCCGCGCGCAGGCCGAGCAATTGCTGGCCGCGGCGCAGGCGGAATGCGATGCGATCAAGGCGCAAGCGCGGGCTGAAGGATTGGCTGCCGGCAAGCGGGAAGGGGTGGCCCAGGGATTGCCGGAAGGACTGGAAAAGGGTCGCAAACAGGCATTCGAAGAAGAAAAGCAACGGCTCGGCGAAGCGTACGCGGCGATGGTCGCGGTGACGCAGGCGGTCGATCAATCGCGCGAGGCGTGGGCCGCCAGCGCCGAAGCGGAAGTCCTGCCGCTGGCCTTGGCGATTGCCCGAAAGGTGACGCGCCGCGCCGGCCTGGTGGAAACGGAAGTCGTTCGCGCCCATCTGCGCGAGGCGCTGAAATTGATCACGAACAAGCACGAAGTCCGGCTGGCGGTGAATCCGACCCAGCGGGCGATCGCTGAAACGACCGTCACCGAACTGCAGCAGCAGTGGCCGCAGCTGACGCACGTGAAGATCGTGGACGATGAATCGATCGCGCCGGGCGGTTGCCGGGCGTCGACGCTGGGGGGCGAAATCGACGCCGACCTGGAGCATCAACTGGATCGGATCATCAGCGAACTGGTTCCGACCGCGTAACGGCCCCGGTCATTCGATCGGCCGTTGAAGACACTTAGCAGGAAGTTCATGGTTCCTTCGCTCGCCGCCACGCTCGACGCCGTCGAATCCGCGATGCCGCTGGGGATCGCCGGGCAGGTGAGCGCGATTTCAGGACTCACGATCGAGGCGACGGAATTGCCGCTTCCGGTCGGATCATTGTGCCGCATTCAGGTCGGCAGTTCGGGCCGGCACAGCGTGGCCGCGGAGGTGATCGGGTTTCAGGGGGATCGAACGCTGCTGATGTCGCTGTCGAACGTGTCGGGGGTTGCGCGCGGGGACCGGATCGAAAACGTGACGGCCGCGCCGCGGCTGTGGTGTTCGGACGAATTGCTCGGCCGGGTCATCAACGGACTGGGCGAACCGACGGACAATCTCGGCCCGATCGCGCGGGGTGAGTCGCGAAGGATCGACGGCAAATGCGTCGCGCCGCTGGATCGGGTGAACATTCGCGAATCGATCTGCACCAGCATCCGCTCGATCGACGCCCTGCACACGTGCGGGCGCGGCCAGCGCATGGGGATCTTTTCCGGACCCGGCGTGGGCAAGTCGACGCTGATGTCGCAGATCAGCAAAAACACCGATGCCGATGTCAGCGTGATCGCCCTGATCGGCGAACGCGGGCGTGAAATTCAGGAATTCATCGAGAACGCGCTCGGGCCGGATGGGATGAAGCGGTGCGTGATGATCGTCAGCACGTCGGATGAAACACCGCTGCTGAAAGTGCGGGCCGCGAAGGTGGCGTGCACGGTGTCGGAATATTTTCGGGACCAGGGGAAAGACGTGCTGCTGCTGATGGATTCGCTGACGCGACTCGCCCAGGCCCAGCGGCAGATCGGGCTGGCCGCTCGCGAGCCGCCGGCGACGAAGGGCTTCCCGCCGAGCGTCTTCGCATTGCTGCCCGAAATCATGGAGCGGGCGGGGCGAACGCGCGTTGGATCGGTCACGGGATTTTATACGGTGCTCGTCGAAGGGGACGATTTTAATGAGCCGATCCCCGATGCCGTCAAAGGGATTTCGGACGGGCACCTTTGGCTGAATCGCAAGCTGGCGTCGAAGGGACATTTTCCGGCGATCGATGTCATTCAATCCATCTCCCGTGTTCGCGGCGACGTGTGCGAATCGGCCCAGGTGAAGCTGGCGCGGCGGGTGCTGGGGCTGCTGGCGGTGTATGACGAAATCGCCGACCTGGTGAGCATCGGCGCGTATGTGGCGGGCCTGAACCTGGAGCAGGACCTGGCGGTGCAGGCGCGGCCGAGGATCATCGATTTTTTAAAGCAGGAATCGAGCCAGCCCCTAACGATGGACCAGGCGCGGCAGCAGCTGGCGCAATTGTCCCTGTGGATCGATCAATTGGAAAAAGCGCTGGCCGCCCAGCAAGCCCAGAAGGCTAACGCCCGGCCGGGCGTGCGATAAGGAGAGATTGAGTCATGGCTCGCTTCACATTCGCGCTGGAAACCGTCTTGCGGCAACGGAAAAACGCCGAGCACATCGCCCAGCGAGAAGCGGCGATCGCACAGCAGGCGCTGGTGGATCTGCAGGCGCGCCTGCAGAAGCTGGACCGCGAGGCGAAGGCTGTCGGCGATCAGATGCGGAACAATCACTTGGTGGGGCAGATCGATCTGGGCGTGATCGCATCGCACCGGCGGTACATGTTGGCAATGGAGCGCACGGCAATCGACCTGGCCCGGGGGATCGCCGCCGCCCAGGTGAAGGCCGACCAGGCTCGCGCCGTGCTGACCGCCGCCGCCCGCGATCACAAGGTGATTGCCACCCTGAAAGAGCGCCAATGGGAAGAATGGCTCGCGCGGGAAAACCGGCGGGAAGCCGAGATTCTGGACGAAGCGGGCATGCAGATTGCATTTAACAATCTGACCGAGGACGTCTCGGAAATGGAATCGCAATCGTGATCAAGAAACTGTTGAGCGTCATCATCGGCGTGCTTGCCCTGAATTTTCTCGCGGCAGCGGGGGGCGTGGGCTACCTGGTGTTCACGAAGAAGCTGGATCGCGCGAAAGTGCATGAAATTCGCGACTTGATTCTGGATAAACCCAAGCCAGCGACGCAACCTGCCACGCAGCCGGCGGTGCAGGAATCGCCGGCCAACGCGCCGATGTTGCGCCTGGATGCGTTGATCGCCAAGGCGGCGGGGCGCACCGCGCCGGAGCAGGTGAAAATCACGCAGACGGCCCTGCAATCGGAAGCCGCAACGCTCGAGCGGCGCTTGCAGGAACTGGACGCCCAGCGGCAGGAAATCGAGCTGGCCCGGGCGCAGCTGCAGAAGGATCGCCAATCCGTGCAGGAAAAAGCGGATAAGCTCAAGGCCCAGCAAGCCCAGGAGGCGAAGCTCGCCACCGACGAGGGATTCCAAAATAGTCTCGCGTTGTACGCCGCGATGGCGCCGAAACGGGTGAAGCAGATCTTCGCGACGATGGATGACGACGTTGTGGTCCGGTATTTGCAAGCCATGGATCCAAGGCAAGCCGCCAGCGTCTTGAAGGAGTTCAAGACGCCCGACGAAACGAACCGCGCCAAGACGCTCTTGGAGAAGATCCGTCAGGCACAGGCGAAAGTGGATTGATGTATGCCCAGCTCCGCCCTTGACGCAACCAATGCGACCAGCGCCTTGATTGCCCCCCGGCCCGCCGTGCGATCCGCGCCTCCGCCGGCGCCGGGAAATCGTTTCGACGACCATCTGCAGAAGCAACAGCAGACGAAGTCGACGGATGCCAAACCCGCGGACGATCGCAGCCCATCGAAAACCAAGCGCTCCGACGCGAAGCAGGCGACCGACAAGAAGACGGATGACGCGTCAAACGCCAAACCCGCCGACCCGTCGGACGCCGCCCAGTCAGCCGACGCCGCCAACAAAAAGACGACGAAAAAGGATGCGGACGCATCGACCGGCACGCAAAGCGATGATGCCGCCGCCCAGGCGGATCAAGCGGACGGTGCTAAAAACGATGCGGACCACTCCGCCGATGCCGGCCAACCCGCGCCAACCCCGCCCGATGAAGCAGCGAAAACCGACGATGCGAGCGAGGTGAAAAAGCCGGTCGTCGTGAAAAAGAAGGACACGACGGAGGTATCCGCAGCGGCGGTGGCGGCGGCGACGCAGCAGGACGCTGCAGCGCAGGCGGCTGCGGCGCAAGCGGCGCAAAATCCCAAGACGGCTGCGCAGGATGGGGCGAAGCCATCCGATGCACAGGCGGCTGCCCAGGATCAGGTCGCGGCCGTCGATGCGGCGCAGACCAAGGCTGCCGCCAAGGCGCCTGCAGCGACGCCCGCTCCCTCCACCAGCGCGCCCGCGGCGGATGGCAAGCCGCACGAACCGGTCGTCAAGCCCAGCAAAGCCAAGAC
>JBQCCH010000452.1:0-2729 GCA_051962375.1 Tepidisphaeraceae bacterium | reverse complement strand
GATGTGTTCTCGAAGGTGGCGGAGCTTGTACTCAGAGCGTGTAAAGAGAGTATTCCCAATCGTACCATCAAGTGCCTCGACTTAGATCATCGCGGTTTCTGGCATTATGTTGTGTTTTACAACTATGCACAGGAAGCCGTTTCAGACATCGGAGTGTCTCCATGTGAAGCCAATTGGCGCAGTTCATCGGGCGGGTTAGTGGATGTACTCGCCGTTCACCAGCCGGATATGGTCCTTCTTTTGAGCCGGCGTCTTGAGAAAGCACTGACGCGGTACAAGATGATCGATGCGCTGCGAAGTGCAACTGCCATTCCACATCCCGCATGGCGTCGCTGGAGCTATGACGCGTGCCTTCCCCTCGTTCTTGATGGATTCTCAAAAGCGAGAATCGCGAGAGTCTCCATCGATAATTGACAAAGTCCCTATCCGCGGTGGGATTTCACAGGCGGCCGGCAAGGACAAGAACGCTTGTCCTTGTCTTGGCGAGCGGGCAGACACAAGGATAAGCGCACTTATCCTCGTCACCCGGAGGGTTGAGAGCCACCGGACTTAAGCCAGGCGACGGCGGCGCAGGGCCAGCAGTCCGCCGGCGGCGGCGAGCGTGAGGCTGGCCGGTTCGGGGGTGAGAGTGGCTTCGATGCGCATCGCGGGCAGGGGGCTCTTGTCGGCCAGGTAGGTGTAGGGGCCGGTGTCGCCGTTGGCGCTGACGGCGTAGTAACCGTCGTAGCCTTGGCTATTCTTGAACCACAGGCCGACGGAGTCGCTGTTGTCGCCCGGGCCGACCGCGATCCAATACAGTTCGCCGCGCGTCAGTTGAGGGTGGGTCGCGGAAGCGAAGCGGGGCGGGTTATCGACGGTGCCCCAGTCGCCGGTCAGGGTTTCGAGCACCTGGCTGGGCATGCCGTTGCTGTCGGAGCTCATCAGGTTGATCTTGGCCGAGTTATCGTTGAGGTAGTAGTACGACGCGATGGTGACGGCGTCGAACGTCTCGTCATAGCCGGCGGCAAAGGGGACGGCGACCGACTGCTTGGTGTAATAATACTGCCCGCCGAGAATGCTCGCACCCGGCGAAACGAAGATCGCGCTGTTGCCGTTGTAGGCGTTGTTGGGGCCGAAGGTATCGTAGACGACCGCGGCACGGGCGCTGCCGGTCGCCCCCCAGGCGAGCAGGCCCGCGAAGACCGCCAGCGAAATGCGTCGGATACGGTTCAGTCGGTTCGTTGCGGTATGCATGAAATCTCGCTTCTCATCCCGGAGCCATCCCCAACTGCATTGACGGGCAGGTTATACCGTCGCCCGCCGGGTCTGTTCAAGCGATTGAACGCCCCGCGCGCGTGCATGGCCGATGATCCTGTCAAATTGGGTTGCCAGTGTGGTTTAACCTTCCCTCTCGTGGTCCCCCAACACCCAAACGGACTGCTCGGCGTCCAGCCGGCGGCGCGATCTTGGCGTTTGGCGGGGGTGAGGATATTGTACGGGAAGTAATCGTTTACTTGGGTGCTTTGAACGTCTTCCTGGGAAAAGACCATGATGAAAATTGCTGCCGCTCGGGTCGTTGCGCCGGTGTGGGTTCTGCTGGGGTTGTTCGTATGGGGCTCGCGGCCCGCACAGGCGGAGAACCCGCTCGTGCAGACGAACTTCACAGCCGATCCGGCGCCGCTCGTGCATGAGGGCGTGCTGTACCTGTTCACCAGTCACGACGAAGACGATGCGCCGCCCGGCATGGGGCGGTTTCATATGCTCGATTGGAAGTGCTATTCGACGACCGACATGGTGAACTGGACCGATCACGGCACGGTGGCGTCGCTGAAGACCTTTCCGTGGGCGGTGCAGGAGAACGATGCTTGGGCGCCGCAGGTGGTTGAGCGGGCGGTGAAGTTTTATCTGTATGCGCCGGTGAGCGTTCACGGTTGGCCAAAGAATGTGATCGCGGTGGCCGTGGCGGATCACCCGTTGGGGCCGTACAAGGACGCGCTCGGCAAGCCGCTGATCAATAAGGCGGTCGGCTACATCGATCCCACGGTCTTCACCGACGATGACGGGCAAGCCTACCTGTATTTCGGCAACCCAAAGCTGTGGTACGTCAAACTGAACAAGGACATGATCTCCTACGCCGGCCAGGTGCAAGAATCCACGCCGACGCCCGCGCATTATCAGGAGGGGCCCTGGTTTTATCATCGGCAGAAGCACTACTACATGGCCTACGCCTCCACCTGCTGCCCAGAAGGCATCGGCTACGCGATGAGCGACAAGCCGACCGGCCCCTGGGAATTTAAGGGGTACATCATGAAGCCGAACCGACAATCGTCGGGCAATCATCCCGGCATCGTGGAGTACAAGGGCAAGTCGTACGTCTTCGGCTTCAATTATGCACTCAACAACGCGCTGACGAAGGAGCATCACGAGCGCCGCTCCGTGTGCGTGGCCGAACTGAAGTACAACGCGGATGGCACCATCGCGGAATTGCCCTGGTGGGAGAAGGCGGGCGTTCAGCAGATTGGATCGCTCGATCCCTTTGCGCGCAACGAAGCCGAGACGATCGCCTGGAGCGAAGGCATCAAGACTGAGCCGCTGCCGTCGGGACAAAAGGGGATGTGTGCCTACCCGACGAAGACGGGCGCGTTCATCAAGGTGGCGGGCGTCGATTTCGGGGCGGGGGCGTCATCGTTCGTCGCGAGCGTGTGGCAACCGTCGGGCGAAGCGTCGTCAACCCGCACGATTGAGTTGCA
>JBQCCH010000451.1:0-2378 GCA_051962375.1 Tepidisphaeraceae bacterium | reverse complement strand
CGCGTGTGCGATCCAGATGCTGCGCCGCTTCGACTGGCGCGACGCCTTCACGATCGGCCTGTGCGCCGGCACCGGCGCGTGGGCAAAACCCACCGGCCTGGCCGTGCTCGGCGCTGCGGGCCTGGCGTGCCTGCTCGCCACCGGCTGGCCCCTCCGCACCCGAATTGCGGCCCTGTTCTGGATGACGCTCGGCGCGGCCGTTCCGATCCTCCTCTGCGTCTGGCTCATCGTCATCACCGGCATGGCCGACGCGGTTCCCGCCACGCTCGCCCAACTGCATGATTACGCCGCCGCGTCCACCTTCGATGCGATGGACGCCGCCAAGCCCCTGATGGTCGTGGGCCTGGTGCTGTTTCCGCTGCTGGTGATCGGGTTCATCTTCCGTCGCCACCGCCAAGCGTCAGCCGCCGATCGGGCGGTCTGGGCGTTTGTCCTGTTCTGGTTCATGGCCGAACTCGCCGGCGTCATCGCTCAGCGGCGGATGTACGCGTATCACTTCATCACCCTGGCGCCGCCTGCCGCGCTTTGCATCGGGTTGGTGGGGCGGCGCGTCACGGCGCGATCGCTGGGGATGGCCTTCGGCCCATTGGCGGCGGCCTCGTTCGTCTTCGCCTGCCTGCTGTGGCGCAACACGCCGGCCGAGTCGCGCGATGATCGGCTGATCGCTTACCTGCGCGCCCACGTCGCGCCGGGCACGCCGGTCTGGATGGACGACTATCCGCGCCTGCTGGTGCAAGCCGATTTTCAGCCCGGCTCTGCCGTGCCGCTGGTTTTTCTTTTCGCGAATTCCGCCGATTCCGCCCAGGAATTCGGCCGCCGAATGATCGCCGACTTTGAACACCGCCGCCCGACGATGATCGTCCTGCCGAGCGATACCGCCCGCGTCATCGATCTCTACCACCACCACATGGCCGAAATCGCCGGCGATCCGTGGCGGCTGGCGGCGCTCGAAACGTCCCTCCATGCCATCGACCGCTACGTCGCCGCTCATTATCGGCCGCAGACGCAGTTGGAGGACCGCACGCTCTGGCGATTGAACGACGATCCCGTCGCCAGCGTGAATCTGCCGCGCGATTGAGCCGATGAAGTCGGTGGTGATCGAACGCGATGCCGCAGTTTCCCCCGGCCGATCCGTCTGGCTCACAGCCTTGTGTGTCGGGCTGATCGCTTTGGCGCTGCGCTGCTGCTTCCTCACCGTGCTCTATGACGGCGACATGGAACTGTTCGTCTACATGGGCAAACTCGTCGGGCAGGGCGGGCGCATCGGGATCGAACTCATCGACAATAAGCTCCCCACGGTCGGCCTGCTGATGTGGCTGCCGTATCGCCTGCTCGGCGATTGGTGGGGCGGCTACGCGCTCTTGAGCATTGCCATGGCGATCGGCGCGGTGCTCGCGATCACGCGGGCGGCGGCCATGGTGCTTCCTTCCTCCCGCTGGCCCACATTCGCGATGGCGGCCGTCTGGATGACCTTCCCGCTGGCGGTTTTCTCGGCCTTCAAGCTCGAACACGTGCAATTGCTGACCGGTGCACTCTCCGCCATGGCGTTCATCCAGTGCTGGCGAACGCGCGACTGGCGCGACGCCTTCACGCTCGGCCTCTGCGCCGGCCTGGGCGCTTGGGCCAAGCCCTCAGCCCTTTCGGTCTGCGCGGCCGCCGCCATTGCGATCTCCATCTGGGCGAGCGTCCCGCTGAAAACACGCCTGCGGCTCTGCCTGGCGATGCTCGCCGGCGTGGCCCTGCCGACGGCGGTCCTTGGCATCTACCTCATCCAGTCCGGCGCAATCGTCGGCCTGCCGGCGCTGTATCGGCAGATTCGCCTGTACAACGAAAACTCCGTTTGGTTGCCGGTCACGATGGCGATGAAGCTCGCGACGGTGGGATTGCTTCTGGCGGTGCCGATGTTGATGCGGCTCATCCTCGAACGCCGCCATCGCCTGCCCCGCTGCAGTGACCATGCCATGCTCATCGTCTTCGCGGCCTCTTGGCTGGCGATTGAATTCGTCGGCGTCGCCCTGCAGGGCCGCATGTACGGCTATCACTTTCTCCCGCTCACCGTGCCGGCCACGCTCTTGTTTGCGATCATCCCGCGCCGCGCGAAAGCGATCACGATTTTCGGCTCCGCCGCGCCGGTGCTCACGCTCTCCATCGCCTGGACCTGGGCCGCCGTGCTCGGCACGCAGCGGCCGAGCGATCGCCTGGGCGCCATCGCGTATATCGAAGCGCACGCACGTCCCTCCGATTCCGCCTGGATGGACGACAACGCCCGGCTGCTCGTCGAAACCAATCTCTCCGCCGGCGCTCGCGTGCCCCTGACGTTCCTGTTCTCAAACCACGACGACGCGCCGCAGGCCTTTTCATCGCTGCTGCTGCAGGAT
>JBQCCH010000450.1:0-3435 GCA_051962375.1 Tepidisphaeraceae bacterium | reverse complement strand
GCCGGGCGTCATTTAGTTTTCACCCCCAAAAAAATTTCGCCGGGTTTTTTTTTTCAATCCCCCCGGCCGCGGAGGGAAGGGGTACGGGGTCGCGGGCCAATTACTTGGCCGCGTATCGGTCGCGGAGGTCACGCACGGCATCGTGCGTTTGCTTCACGCCGACATATTGCTGCGAAAGCACATCGCTGATCGGGCTGCCCGAGCAGGCTTTGATGGCCTTCTCGTAGCTGTGCTTGATGGTGTCTTCGCCACGCTCGGCTTCGCTCAACACGCTGTGAGCATTGCCGCTGGTGATCTTGCCCTTCACTTCCAGCCACCAGCGATGCAGCGTACCGCTGGCGGTGCCGCCCTGCGGGGGCTCTTCGCCGTTGTAGGCGATGGCGGCCTTCAGCTCTTCCGCGTTCGCGTCGCGCTGGGCGGCGTATTCACGGAAGGAGGCGGCCAGGCCCTTGTCTTCAATCATGTCAGCCGCCGCGGTGAAGCCCTGTGCGGAATCGATGTTCAATCGCACCAAGTCTTCGACGTAGCCGGCGGCTTCTTTTGACAATGTGACTAAAACGTCATTCATGGTAGTTCCTTTCGACTCATCAGTAGCGCCAGGCTACGTTGGATTCGCTTGCGTTATTCGGCCGGTTGCGGGTCGTTCGCTGAGGACAGTTCAATCGATGCTGTCAGCGAGCGACCCGCAACGAGCCTCTTGATCGAACCCCTCGCTTAAACGCGAGGCGTACGACCGCGGAAGGCGCCGGTCAGCAACGACACGATGAACAGCACCAGGAAGATGAAGAACAACACCTGTGCGATGCTGGTCGCGCTGCTGGCGACGCCACCAAAACCAAAGAAGGCCGCGATGATCGCGATCACGAAGAAAACTGCTGCCCAGTAAAGCATGACATGCTCCAAGTTGAGGAATAAAGGTTCGAACCAAGGGCGGCGGCGCAACGGCCGCCGCCCGAACTGGCATTACTTGTTATTGTCGGCGGTGTTCTCGATGCCTTGGCCGGCGGCCTTGGTATCCTTGCCAACGCCCTCCATCGTGTTGCAGGCAAAGCCCGAACCGACGAGGACCGAGGCGATCACACCCAACAGCATCAGCTTCAAAACTCGCGTCATATTGTGCTCCTTCGACAGAGACGTTTGACTCGACAGACGGCCAGGGCACCTGCCTCTCGCTGCATCTGTCACGCTTATCACAATACGCGGTGTTTTTACGCTCCCCGCTAAAACGTCTGTTAATTGCGATTCATTTTGACAGGCACCTAAATGAAGCCGCATTCATTGTTTACGTAAACCGAATTCCCGCTCGCCGGCGCATCGAGGTGCGTAAAATGTTGTATCATGAGCACCGAACCCACTTCGCATAAGCCGACAGATTCAGCGGCAGGTCCAGACACTGCGACGACTTACGAGCGCGCCAAGCCGGCGCAACAATCACCCGGCGGCAAGCTGTCTCAGCCGCCAGCGCCTAAAGGCGAGGTGCCCGACCGATTGCAAAAGAACGACGCCCCCGCCGCCCCGCGGGATTCGAACGACAAGGTGCCTGAGCATGAGGCCGCCTCGCGTGACCCATCTCACCGCTAGGTGGTTTTCGCAACGGCATGCGCCGCGGCGAGTTTGACTTGACATTTTCCTGTGGAATGATTGAATTTCACGCGTCGTATCGGAATCCAACCTGTGTTGGCTTCCGGCCGAGTGATGGTGCGATCGATCGCATCCAGAATGCGGTGACGGGCACAAGGCCCGACGTGCGAGGCTCACCGTTGAGGAGTAGAAACAACCATGGCAATGAAAAGCTATCGCGATGAACCGGACAACAGCGGCCAGAAGAAACTGCTGATCATCCTGGGCGTGCTGTTCGTGATTTTCATCTTCACCGGTCTGGTCTGGCCGGGCTTCTGGCGCTAATCGCGACCCACTCCGTATCGAAACAATTCACGGCGAATGTCGATCTGATCGACATTCGCCGTTTCTTTTTGGACGGGCCGCCACGATGCCACGGCGGACTCCGTTTCTTCAGGCGGTCGGCGCGGCCAGGATCGCTTCCAGCATCGGCGCAATCACGCGGTCCGGGGCGAGGTATTCGCGGGCGACGTCATAAGCGGCGCGGCGTTGGCGCTCGGGATCGGCCGCCAGACGCTCCAGGCCGGCGGCGGCTTCTTCCAGGGTCGTGAATGCGATCACGCCGTCACCGGACGGGATGTATCGGCTCCAGGCCGTGTCCTGCACCACCGCCGGTCGTCCCGCCGCCAGGTAACAGCAGGTGCGGCAGCTGAACCAGCCGCTGCGTGTGGCGGCATACACATTTTTTGCAATGCTCCACTCCCCCGCGCTGGCCGCGATGAACTGGCGATAGGCTTCGGGGGTCAGGCTCGCATCGTGGCTGTCGGTGACGTGCCAGCCGTTTTCCAGCACCGGTTCCAATCCCTTGTGATTTCCGATCGCCAGCGACAACGGGATCTGAGGCACGCGCTTGGGCAGTGTGATGAATTTCTCAAACTCGGGGCGCTTGTCGAAGTAATCAACGCCCTTGTAGTGCAGCCGCTTGGGTTGCTTCGAGAGATCGAGCGTCATCACGGTGGTGTACGCCGCGCCGGCCGGCGGCGCGGTGTGAACGGCATCCGCCCAGTGGGGCAGCGTCACGACCGGGCGCGTGGTGATCCACTTCAGCCCCGCATCGGGGAGCTGGCAATCGGGCGCGTGGATATTCTCTGCGTACGTCAGGTGCACGTCGTGGTCTTTGGCGACTTCGACATACCGCTTGGCGGTTGGGCCTTCAGTGTCGAGCAGTTCCTGCAGGCCCATCTGGTTGTAACCGGGGTCGCTGTCGAGGAAGACGCGCCGGCACGACGATGCCAGCGCCGCCGGCAGCAGGCACACGCCCGACACGTTCAGATAAATGTCGGCCGTCGCCGCGACCGCGTCGAATGCTTCTTTGGACATCCCAAAGCACTGGTCCTGCAGCAATCGGTAGTGCCACCGATCCACCAACGCCGGCGCGTAACGCTCAAAGAACGCGCGGATGAACGCAGCATTGTAATTGCCGTCGCTCGAAGGCTGGCGGATCGAAGGATTATACGGCCAGGTGTTGGTGTCTTCGTGGTAGTAGACATCATGACCCAGCTCATGCAGGGCGAGCACGTAATGGAAGTAATCCGACGCCACCCCCCCCAGCGGAAACTGCCCGACCATACCCCCGACGATAATGCGAAGTTTTGAAGACATGGGAGAACCGCAGATTACGCAGATGACGCAGATTCTGGATCGTGATTCAACACGATTCGCTCGTACTCCAGGCTATTTGCGCCGAAGTTCAGAAGGATGGCTCGGGTGAAGCCCGTAGCTTTCAGGTAATTCACGACCTGAGCACGCTCGATATCACTGATTTTGCGCAGCGCTTTAGTCTCAACGATGATTTCGTTGTAGGCGATGAAGTCC
>JBQCCH010000449.1:0-8910 GCA_051962375.1 Tepidisphaeraceae bacterium | reverse complement strand
ATCGCCTGGGCGCCGACCTGGCACGGGCTCGGCTGGAATGTGCTGGCGATCGACCTGCGCGCGCACGGCGAAAGCGGCGGCGAGCAGTGCACGGCCGGGTACTTTGAACGCGACGATGTGGATCAAATCATCAATGCGATTCGACAGGAAAAACCGCAATTTTCGAACCAGGTTGCCTTGTTCGGCGTAAGCCTCGGCGCGGCTGTCGCATGTGCCGTGGCGGCGCGGCGCGAGGATATCGCAGCGGTGGTGCTGGATTCTCCCTACGCCGACTATCTGGGGGCCGTCCACGCGCACGGCGAGCGGATGTCGATGCCTTTGGAGTGCTGTTATTCCCTGGCCTACCGCGCGGCGGAATGGCTCAGCGGCGCACGGTTTGACGAAGTGCGTCCGGTGGAGCTGATCCCGCAAATCGCCTGCCCGTTGCTGGTGATCCACGGCACGGCGGACGTGTATGTGCCGGATGAGCAGGTGGAACGCATCCAGCAGGCGATGACCCGCCGCGAGGGGGCGATTCGCCAGCACGCTCACGTGGAGGGGGCCCAGCATGTGTTGTCGCTGCGGGTCGATCCGAGCGGATATGCCGAGCGCATTCGGCAATTTTTAGAATTGGCGCCGAAAATATCCGTTGCAGAGCGAACTTGAACAAAGCGACGATAAGATGGTTAAAAAAATCCGGTTGGCGATTCGTCGCGGTGTATCGAACATCATTTTGAAGCATCCGAGCAGGACGAGCGAATGAGCGAGTGGTACGACGGCCACATTCAACTTGATCCCGCGTTGCCGCTGGAGCAGTCGGTCAAGGCATTGCCCGCCCGGTGGGCGGTGTACCTGATGTCCGATGTCGACGATCGGCCGGTGCAATTGCTGTGCGTGCGGAATTTGCGTGCCAGCGTGAAGCGACGGCTCACCTATTCAGGTGAAGAACTGAGCAAGCGTGTCGATTATCGCGGGTTGGTGCGGCATCTTCGGTGGAAACGTGTCGACGGCGCTCTGGAATCCGATCTGGCCTATCTCGATGTGGCCCGCGCGGTGTTTCCGAGTGGGTACCGACAGATGGTGACGCTGCGGCCGACGTGGTGGCTGCATGTCGATCCGGCCGCGACCTTCCCGCGCTGGACGCGATCCGAATCGCCGCTCGCGCCGGCGGGCAGTTCGCCGGAACACGTCGCCGTTGGTCCCCTGCAGGAAAAGGGCCAAGCCCAGCGACTCATCGAAATGCTGGAAGATGGGTTCGATCTTTGCCGCTATCACCACCTGCTGGTGCAATCGCCCGACGCGGCGGCGTGCCCGTACAAGGACATGGGCAAGTGCCCGGCCCCATGCGATGGGTCGGTGTCGATGCAGCAATATCGCAACCTGATCGCCTGGAGCCGCGACACGCTGATCGACCCGGCCGACGAAATTGAAACGCAGACCGAACGCATGCGGGAGGCAGCCGGCGAACTGCGGTTTGAGCTGGCGGCGAAGATCAAGCAGTTCATCGACCTTCTGAAATCCCTCCGCACGGGCGACAACCGATTCGTGCGGCCGTTTGAACGCTTTGCGTTTGTGGCCGTGCAACCGGCGCCGTCCGGGCAGCAAGCGAAGCTCTTGCTCTGCACGCCCGCCGGTACGACGGAACTCGCCGGATTGATCAGCGAGCCGGTGGAGGTGCTGCGCCATCTCACGATCCCGACCGATCCGCGGCCGATCGACTTGGAACGGCTTTGCATCCTGACGCACCACCTGTTTCAGCCGAAAACCGGTGCGTGCTTTGTGCCGCTGGATCAGTTGAGCGACCAGACCCTTCGCCAGGCGTATCGGGCCGCTTGCCGGCAGCCCAGCGATGGGGAATCGGACGATGAGGGCATCGTCCGCGAGGCCGCTGTGGTCGGCTAGTTCCGCCGCAGGGAGGCCAGCTCGTCATCCCCGGCTTCGCCCGCGATGAAGCGCCTAACCATCGGATTGTCGCTTTCGCGGATGGTCCGGGCGTCGCCATCAAACTGCAACGCGCCTTCGCCGAGCATCACGATGCGGTCGGCGACTTTGAAGGCGGAATTCATGTCGTGGGTGACGACGATGCTCGTCACTTTCAGCTGATTTTTGAGCTTGATGATCAATTCATTGATCACGTCGGCGCGGATCGGATCGAGGCCGGTCGTGGGTTCGTCGTAGAGGATGACTTTCGGGTTCATCGCGATCGCCCGCGCCAGGGCCACGCGTTTGCGCTGCCCGCCGGACAGTTCGCCGGGCATCTTCATGGCGACTTCCGGCAGGCCGACCATCTCCAGCTTTTGTCGGGCGATTGCGTAGATTTGCTCGCTCGAATAATCGCTGTGCTCCTTCAATGGGAAGGCCACGTTTTCCAGGTTGTTCAGCGAATCGAACAGCGCGCCCATCTGAAACAGGAACCCCATCTGCTCGCGGATGGGGACCATGTCTCGTTCCTTCAGGGTATCGATGCGGCGGCCCTCAAAATAGACTTCGCCCCGGTCGGGCTTGAGCAGGCCGACTATGTGCTTGAGCAGCACGCTCTTGCCCGTGCCGGACGGCCCGAGGACCACTAGCGTTTTGCCGACCTCGATATCGAGCGAGACATCCTTCAGCACCACCAGGGGGCCGAACCGCTTATACAGATGCTTCAGCTGGATGATCGAATTCATGGGGCGGCGGCTCTGTTCGGCAAGGCGTGTTGAAGATTCAGACCGATTTCCGGCCGTTCGATGCACCGACGGCGGAAGTCGACAGGCGGAGCCGGGCGTTAGAACAAGCTCCGGATGCCGTAAATCTGCTCGTAAAGATCCTTCAGCAGTTTGGCCATGAAGAAATTGGTGATCATGACGACGATGAAGCTGGTGACGAAGCTCTCCGTGCACGCCCGCCCGACGCCGCTGGCGCCTGAGCCGCAGGTGAAGCCCTTGTAGCAACTGATCAGCCCGATGGCGCCGCCGAACACGATGCTTTTCCAAATGCCTTCCATGACTTGCCAGGTGTCGATGGCGTGATCGGAATAGGCCCAATACGGGGCCGCGGGCACGCCCATGCCTTTGACTGTGACGATGTAGCCCCCCAGCACGCCGAGCATGTCGCTGTAGATGGTGAGGATCGGCGTCAGCAGCAGGCAGGCGATCAGCCGCGGCACGACCAGGTACCCGATGGGGTCGGCCCCCATGACGCGCAGGGCGTCGAGTTGCTCGGTGACGTTCATCGTCCCCAGTTCCGCCGTCAGCGCGCCGCCGATGCGGCCGGCGAGCATCATCGCCGCCAGCACGGGGCCGATCTGCTTCACCACGCTCAGGTTGATGATCGAGCCGATGCGCTCTTCCTGGCCGATAGCCTTGAATTGGGTGTAGCTTTCGATCGCCAGCACCATGCCGATGAACGCCCCCGTCACGCTGATGACGGGAATGCTTTTGACGCCCACGTCATACATCTGCGGCATGACCAGTTGCCAGGTCTTTTTGCGAAACACCGTCGCGAACAGCCACACAATGGTCTGGCCGGCGAACGTGAAGAAGTCTCCGAACATCGCCAGGATGTCGTTCGTGCGTCGACCGACGGTCTCGATCACAAGCGTGGGCATTCGGCAGATTCTATGACGCCCTGCGGTTTTGGCCAGATGCGAAGCGGCGGGATCGTCAGCGGTGCCTCAGGGCTCGGACAACGAGTTGAACGACTTCCACATACGCATTCCCCCATGCGGTCGGGCGCAACCACTGCACGGGCTTTCCCGGTTCGCCAATGAAAGGGCGCAGCACCCATCCCATCTGAATGCCGACGAACACGTACACCAGCGTCCAGGCCAGAATCAGCCAGCGGCACCGCCGATCGCCGCGGCCGAGCGTGCGGGCAAGTCGGCGGATCACCAAATGGCTGCCCCCGGACGCCACCGCAAAGGCCGCCCCGTTCACCAGCACGGCAGGGGCGTAGGTGGGCACGGAGACATACCACATCACCACCAGCGGCCCGAGTGAACCCAGCAGGATCGTGAAAGCGAGCTGCCCCTGCACGATCGCTCGGGCAAGGCTCGGGAACGCCGCCCGCAGCCCGAACAGGCCGGTCAGGACATAAAACAGGGGCAGCGACAAGCCAAACGTCAGCAGCAGCATCGCCGGCAGCTTGATGATGGAGATCAGCATCTGGCGGGGATCGCCGTACAGAAGGCTGTAGCTCCCCATGGCCGCGCCATACGCCGCCGCACCCAGCACAACGCTGCCGATCAGCCGGCCGTGGCTCAGCGTCGTCGGCTCATGCAGGATCGGCAACGCGTCGCGCCGCAACGGGATCGCAGCCTGCGTCATGGGTTCATCCTCAGATCAGGTGCATGAGATGCTGGTACACCGATTCGAAAAAATTGCCCGATTGCGGCCGAAACCAGGTGAAGGGATCGTGCGGCGAGCCAATGAAGGGGCGCAGCAGCCACGCCATCTGCATGCCGACGACCCCGAAGATCGCCATCCAGATCCAGAAGATTCGCCCGCCCGGGGAAGACTCGGTGGAGACCGTGCTTTTCGAAAGGGCGTGCAGCAATTGACGCAATCCCAAGCCGCCGGAGAGGGCGAACACCAGCACATTCAGGAGGACGATGAATGAGTAGCTCGTGCTGCTGACGCCAAAGAACGCGACGATCGGCCCGATCGACGCCAGCACCGCGATCGTCACCGCGAAGGCGGCCAACATCATGTGCATCAGCGGCTCGAGCGACAGACGGGTGCCGAGCAGGGCGTTGAAGGTGTAGAGCGACGGCAAGGTGACGCCCAGCGTCAAAAAAAATAGGGCCGGCACTTTGATGGAACTGGCGAGCAGTTGCCAGGCATGCCCGCTGCCCGTGCCGGTCAGGGCAAAGCTCCCCATGCACACCCCATACCCCGCCGCCAGGAGCAACAGCAACGCAAGTACCCGCAGCCCGTTCGCGGCATCGGGTGGGGCGGGGCGCTCCAAGCCCGTCTGCTCGCCCCGCAAGATCTGATCCAACGCCCGCCATGCCGTTCTCATGAATGCTCCTGTGCTTTGCCATATAAAGTAACTGGCCAAAAAAATCAGGAGGTCGCCGGTCGTCCAGGAGTGCGTTCGGGGGTGCGGTCCGTGGTGCTGGCCGCTGCGATGACCCGCTCCAATTCGGACAAATACTCGTTGAATCGCGCCCGCCCGTCGGCCGTCATTCGCACGAGCGTTTGCGGCCGATTGTTGCGGGTGCCTTTCCAGGTTTCGACGAGTTTTTCTTCGTCCAGCACCTGGATCTGCCGGGACAGATTGCCGTCCGTGAGGTCACACAGGCGTTTGAGGTCGTTGAACACCAAGCCCTCCGGATGCGCCGCCAGCGACGCCAGAATGCTTAATCGCGCTCGCTCGTGGATTACGCGGGCGAGCCCTTCAAACGCGAAGGCGCCGCCGGGCGAATCATCCGAGGCTGGCTGACGTTCACGCCCCATGGTCGCGCTCCACCGTGAACCGCAGCGCCGCAGCCGCGATCGTTTGACCGACGCCGAACACGCCCCCCATCCACCAGGGGCTCAGCGGTTGGACCGCCAAGAGGGCCAGCAATCCGCAAACCCCGTAAAAAGCGGCCGGAATCACCACCACCCGGCCCACCCATCGCCGCAGGGCGAACACGCCCATCGACGTCAGGATCATCCACCAGGCGGGCAGAAAGGGCGTCAACGTCGGCCGCAGCCAAATCGCCGCCAGCGTCATCAATCCCCCGATGGCGAGGCTCGGCATGAGCATTTCCAGGACGGCGAGCGCCTGGTGATTTTCGACCGGTGACCGATACCGCCGCAGCCGCGCGACGGCGCCCGCCACCACCAGCCCACCGCTGATCAGCGCGCAGATGGCCCAGAGCGCCGTGAACGCGCGCAGGTGGTATTCCGGATGGGGCAGCAGCAGGCCTTGCGCCAACGCCGTCGCCGCCGCAACCAGGGCGGTGAAGAGGGTGGTTGAGGATCGAAATCCCCGGAACGTAGCCGCCCGGAAAACGAACCGGCGAATCTCGTCCAGTTGGTCCAGGGCATCGGTCAATTGCATCGGCTCACCCCCTGAAAAAACGTGCGAACGCGAATCACTTTACGAAATAGAGTAATCCGCCGTCTCGGCTAAGTCAATGAAAAACGCCCGGCATTCGGAGCCGGGCGTTTGGTCGATCGATCGGTTGAGCAGGGCGGCTCAGCCCACCGGCTGCGGGGTGCGATTCGGGAGGTTCAGCCCTTGTCCGCTCACGGCGGGGCGGCTGAAGCCCGATTGCGGGGCGGCGGAGGCGGGGCCTTCCTCGGCTTTGCGACCGGTCTTGTGGTCCGGCTGCAGCACCAGCGTCATCCGCTTGCCTTCCATCTTCGCCGGACGCTCCACCTTGCTCACCAGGAACAGGGCATCCCGCACCTTGTTGAAAATCTTGTACCCCAGGTCCGTGTGCGCCAATTCGCGGCCACGGAACTGCAGGGTGAACTGCACTTTGTTGCCTTCTTCCAAAAAGCCCTTGGCGTGGTTGATCTTGATTTCAAGATCGTGATCGCCGATGCGGACGGTGCGGAATTTCAGCTCTTTCAGCTGGCCGCCCTTGCCGTGCGCGTGGGATTTTTGCTCTTTTTTCTGCTGCTGATATTTCCACTTGCCAAAATCCAGGATCTTGCAGACGGGCGGGCGCGCGTTGGGCGCGACTTCCACCAGGTCCAGCTGTGCCTCCCGCGCCATGCGCAGGGCCTCAGCCGTGGGCACGATGCCGACCATTTCATCTTTGTCGTTGATCAGACGGACCGGGGAAATGCGGATGCGGTCATTGTAGCGGAAATCGGTAGCGATGGCTGACACTCCAAAAAACTCAAACTCCGGCGTCCGGGCACACGGTTGACTGCCCCTCGGCCGATTCAACAGGTTCAGAACGCCCGAACCCGCGTTTCACTTCAGTGACGATAGGACCCGCCCTCCACGTCGGGAAGGCCGAACCCTCAAATTTTCGGTATTTTGAGGCCCGATCCTCAATTTCGCAAGTAAAAATCACCCGGCCCCCGGCAACTTTTGCCGGTTTCGGCGTTCCGAACCGCCGGAAAAACACCGATTTACGGCTTTCCCGGACCATCGGGTGAGCCATCCACCTACATGGGGATGAAGCTCATCTTCCCGTCGATCCGCTTCACCGTCTCGGCAATCAGCACGGCCGCGTTCTCCAGATCCACCAGGCTCACCAGCTCCACCGGCGTGTGCATGTACCGGTTCGGCAGGCTGATCAATCCCGCCGCCACCCCGGCCCGGCTGATCTGCATCGCGTTGGCGTCTGTGCCCGTTGCCCCCGGCGCCGCGGCAATCTGCACGTCGATCTTTTTCTTCTTCGCCGTGTCGATGAACAGGTCCGACACGATCGGGTTGATGTTCGCCCCGATGTCGATCACCGGTCCACGGCCAATCTGCACGTCGCCCGCCTGCTGCTTGTCGATTGCCGCGTAGTCGCTCGCGTGCGTTACGTCCACCGCGATGCCCACCTTCGGATCGATCCCGTAGCAGCTCGTCCGCGCCCCACGCAGCCCGATTTCTTCCTGAACCGTCGCCACCGCGTACAGGGCGCAATTCAGTTTTCCTTCGCTCGCCAGCCGCAGCGCTTCCATCACCACGAAGGTCCCCACCTTGTTGTCCAGCGCGGGGCTGACGATCCGGTCATTCAGCAGCTTGGTCATCCCCAGCTTGAACGTCACCGGGTCGCCCACGGCGACGTATTCCATCGCCTCTTTTTTGTCCTTCGCCCCGATGTCGACGGCCATGTCCGTCAGCTCGATCTTGGCGTTGTTGCGTTCTTCGGGCTTCATCAGGTGGATCGCCTTGCGGCCGATCACGCCCTCGATGGGGCCTTTCTTCGTGTGCACCGTCAGCCGCGTGCCCGGCAACACCGTGTTGTCGATCCCGCCCACGCTTGCCACGTGCAAAAAGCCCGCGTCGTTGATGTAGTTGACCAAAAACCCGATCTGATCCATATGCCCGGCCAGCATCACGCGCGTCGGGCTTTTCACATTGATTCCCACGATCACGTTCCCGTGCACATCGGTTTCGATCGTGTCGGCAAACTTGCCCATGCGTTTCCGCACGATCCGGGCCACCGGTTGTTCATAACCGCTGACGGAAGGGGTTTCTTCGATGGCTTTGAGAAAGTCGTAGGATTCGGATCGCATGGTGGGGAATGATAAACCCGTCGTCCGCCGTCGCAAGCCGCCTCGCCCTGCGGGGGGGTTGGCCTAAGTGCTCAAAAACAGTCGCCGGCCGTTCCTGCCATTTCATTTTCACGCTTTTCGCCGAACACCCGGCCCGGCCACGCCTTCGGCCGATTCAACCCGCGCGCCAGTGCGACGGCCCTTGCCCAGCCCGCCACACCACTTAACCCCCGCCCGACGCCCCGGCCAACTGCACCCCGCGGTGCTGCGTCCTCTCGTTTCATCCCGAAATTCATCCACTGATGATTCATCCCGCCTCCCGTCTTGATGTGCAGGCGATCTCGCAATCACACCGACCACTTCGCGACCGTTCCCCCGTCGGCCCGGTGCGCCTTCTCAGCTGCCCTCATCCGTTGTACCGCCCCGGCCGCCCCTGTCAGCCAAAAAATCCCGAATCCGCCCGCCCGTTCCCGCCCCAATTCCGGGATTTGCGTCGCACTGCCACCTTGCTAACTTTATTCCGTCCCCAAAGCGGATCGTTCGGCATGTCGCCGAATCTGCTGGACTTATGCCAATCAGTTTTGAGCGGGATTGAGGGGAATTCCTCTTTGTGGTCGGACATTTGATCTCAATATCTAATTGAAAATGTCCGATAGGGCGGGTAATGTGTCATGGCAAGGTTGACCTGCTTCTCCATTCCAGGAATCACATGCTGGTTTTGGCCTAACGATCACAAGCCACCCCACTTTCATGCGAAGCGAAACGGGCAGTGGGAGGTACGCGTGTATTTCCTGCG
>JBQCCH010000448.1:0-5111 GCA_051962375.1 Tepidisphaeraceae bacterium | reverse complement strand
GGTGGTCGCGCTGGTCTCGCCGCTGTCGAGTTTTCCGTTGCCGTTCGTATCGATGAAAGCGGTCCGTGCTGCAGCCATGGGTTCGCCGGCGTCGATTGCGCCGTTGGCGTTGGAATCGCCCCAGAACAGGCCGCTGATGGAACCGGTCGCGCTGGCGGGCGTGTTGCCCGAGCCGGTGGGGGTCTGCGAAGTCGGGATGCTGCCGATGTTGGCGTTGGTGATTTTCTGTCCGCTGGCGAGCACCACACTGAGGTCGGCAGACGTGGAGTTGCTGATCTTGTAACCGCTCGGGAAGACGCGGCCGATCTTGTACGAGCCGGCGCTGAGATTGGTGAACGTGTAGCGGCCGGTGGAATCGGTGGTGGTCGTGGGCTCGCCGCTGTCGAGTTTTCCGTTGCCGTTTTTGTCGATGAAGGCGGTTCGTGCCGTGGCCATCGGTTCGCCGGCGTCGATCGCGCCGTTGGCGTTGGAGTCGCCCCAGAACAGGCCGCTGATGGACCCGCCCACGCCGGCAGGCGTGTTGCCGGTGGTCGGGGTGGGCGTGAGGGTATTGGAGGCGCTGGTCGATTCGATGTTCTTGCGGGATTCGGCATTCAGGGCGATGTCGTACCCCGCGCTGCCGTCGACATTGTCGTTGCCGGCGCCGGCGTCGATCACGTCATTGCCCGCGCCGCTGACGATGGTGTCATTGCCGTCGCCGCTGTTGATGATGTCGGGGATGGTGCTGTTGGTGGCGAGCTTGATGTAGTCGCCGTGGGTGCCGCCCGTGACGACGATCTTGCTGATCGAAGCGGCGGCGAAGGTTTTGGTCGTGCCGTCGAGCTTGACGGTGAGGTTCGATCCGCTGAGGGAGGAGGTGATGGTGTTGCCGGTGCCGGTCATGCCGGTCAGCGTGAGGACGCCGCCGCTGAGGGTGATGGCGGAGGCGGACATTTGCAGGCGTTGTTCGAGGGGCTCAAAAGCGGCGGGCAGGGCGAGAGTGCTGGCGACGGCTCGACGGAGAATCTGTGAACGGCCCATGTCGTGTTCCTTTTGCGATGAACGAAGAGCCCGGCCAAAGCGCGGAATCTGCCAACGCGTTAAGTGGGTTCGCCCGGCGGTCGAAAACGGGCGAGTCCGAACTATAAAAAAAGCTCAGGCGGCTGCCTGGAGCCCACTTCCCGATGTCGGCCCGTCGAGGGAGGGGTGGCCGAACACCTACTGTTTTGCCTTTAGGTCGGCACAGAGGCAAGGGCGGTTTCATGCGAAACTTACTTTTTTTTCATCAACGCCGCGGCCGAACCGGGTTAGTCGTTCCCCGGAAAGACGTTGTGAGGATGATTGTTGTAAGGAGAAATTTTTGCCGGATCCTTGCGGCGGCGCGGGTCCGAGGGTTTGCCGGGCGTCGGAGGCGGGGGTACAACCGCACGCAGCGGCGCATCGCCGGGAGCAACTTATGGTCAATATCGACATCACCTATGAGGGCGATCTTCACACCAGCGCCGTGCACGGCCCGAGCGGTGCGACGATCCAGACCGACGCCCCGAAAGACAATCAGGGGCGCGGCGAAGCGTTTTCCCCGACGGACCTGCTGGCGACGGCGCTCGGCACGTGCATGCTGACGATCATGGGGATCGTCGCGAAGCGCGACGGGATTGCCTTGGAAGGCGCGAAAGTGAGCGTGGCCAAGCACATGTCGCCGCCGCCGCGCAAGGTGGAGCGGCTGGAAGTGACGTTTCACGTTCCCGTCCGCCTGTCGGCCGAGCAGAAGACGAAGCTGGAAAACGCCGCCCACACCTGCCCGGTGCACCGGAGCCTGCATCCGGACGTGCAGGTGGTGACGCAATTCAACTGGGCGGAGTAAGCTCGCCGGCCGCGGCCTGGCTGCGGAGACGTGTTTGCGATCAGGCCATGGATTCGAGCAGGACGTCGATCTCGCCGACGCACTCGGCGATGGCCTGGCGGGTTTCGTGGGTGAGTTTGAGCAGCATGTCGCTCTTGCTGCGGGCGGCCTGTTCGGATTCGGCGGCGAGCTTGCTGAGTTTGTCGGCGCAGATGTTGCCGACGGAACCTTTCAACCGATGGGCGTATCGCTCGGCTTCGGGCCAATTGGATTGCTCGGCGGCCAACACCAGGCGGTCGGCGACCGGGGGCACGTGTTCGCGGAATAGCTGCAGCATTTGCAGCGCCAATGCGGTATTTCCCAGGCAACGTTCGAGCAAACGGGCTGAATCCAAATGAGCGATGCCGGCCATAACGGTTCCTTCCGGCGTCGCGCAGTCCGAAGACCGTGAGACGCCTTCCTACCCCTGCCAAAATCAGCGTTAAAACGTTCCGCCATCCATAGGCTAGTTCGCGCCGACCGAGTTTGAATGAAGGAAATCAAGGCTGCGACATTTTTTCCCCAGAAATGTATTTTGACTATTCAAACTGCGAATCGCTATATTCCAAAATCGAAGCCGGGGGACTGTGGGTGATAGGTTTTTGGTTCGTTCATTGAACGATTGAACGACGGAATGAATGGTCGAAGTGGATCGAATGAGTGAGTTGCCGTTGAAAGCCGCCCGATGGAGCGAGCGACCCGCTGAGTCGGGGACCGTGCCGCTGCGCGTGGGGGGGAGTCTTTGGCGGCGCTTGCTGGCATTCACGGGGCCGGGGCTGATGGTTTCGGTCGGGTACATGGACCCGGGCAACTGGGCGACCGACCTGGCCGGCGGGGCGAAGTTCGGCTACGCGCTGCTCTCGGTGGTGTTGCTGTCGAACCTGATGGCCATCCTGCTGCAGCATTTGTCGCTGAAGTTGGGCATCGTGACGAATCGCGATCTGGCGCAGGCCTGCCGCGATCACTATTCGCAGCCGGTGGTGTTTGTCCTTTGGGTGCTGTGTGAATTGGCCATCGCCGCGTGCGACTTGGCGGAAGTAATCGGCTCGGCAATCGCGCTGAATCTATTGTTCGGCCTGCCGCTGGTGTGGGGCGTGTTGCTGACCTCGCTCGATGTGCTGCTGGTCTTGCTGCTGCAATCGCGCAACGTGCGATACCTGGAAGCGGTCGTGGCCGTCTTGGTGATGACGATCGCGGCGTGCTTTGCGTATCAGTTGATTGTCTCCAAGCCCGATCTCGCCGCGGCCGTGCGGGGGCTGGCGCCGTCGGCGCAGTTGATCCGAAATCCGGAGATGCTTTATCTGGCGATCGGCATCCTGGGCGCGACGGTGATGCCGCACAATTTGTATTTGCACAGCAGCATCGTGCAGACGCGGCAATACGAACGGACCGACGCCGGGCGATCGATGGCGATCACGTTTGCGACGTGGGATTTGACGATCTCGCTGGGGTTGGCCTTCTTCGTGAATGCGGCCATCCTGATCTTGTCGGCGGCCGCGTTTCACTGGAGCGGGCATACGGATGTCGAGGACATCAAGGACGCCTACCACCTGCTCACGCCGGTGCTGGGCGCGTCGCTGGCGAGCACGCTCTTCGCCGTTGCGCTTTTGGCGAGCGGGCAAAGCTCTACGCTCACCGGCACGCTGGCGGGGCAGATCGTGATGGAAGGATTTTTGCGGCTGCGGATGAATCCGTGGATGCGCCGCATGGTGACGCGGCTGCTGGCGGTCGTGCCGGCGGCGATCATCGCGGCGCTGTACGGCGAAACCGGCATCACCAAGCTGCTGATTCTCAGCCAGGTCATCCTGTCGCTGCAGTTGAGTTTCGCGGTGGTCCCCCTGGTGCAATTCACCTCAAACCGCCAGAAGATGGGGCAGTTCGTTAATGCCCGGTGGCTCAGCGTCACCGCCTGGGCGGTCACCGGGTTGATCATCTGCGCCAACGCCTACATGCTCTGGCAAATGTGCTAGCCGCTTAGGGCAACTCGAGGCTGATCGAGTCGTACATGATGTGCGCCTGCACATCGCGCGTGGGCGGAAAGCTGAGCGAGATCGTGTTGGCGCCGGCCTTGAGCGCGTTGGCGGGGATCTTCACGTTTTCGAAGCAGTATTTGGCGTGGATGGCTTCGCGGAGCAACGCGTTGCCCCCTTGCACGGCCGGCGTCACGGTGGCGATCGTTTTGCCGTTCGCGGCGACATTAATCTTCGCCCGATATGCCGAGGCGATCGACAGCACGAGCGTCGCATCGCCCGTGGGCGCTTGGTTCAGGTCGAAGTGGATGTTCCAGACGTTGGGCTGGGTCGAATCGCCGTAGCGGGTGTGGGCGTACGGCAGGTCGCGCGGCTGGGATTTACCGATGGTGTAGTCGATGGGGTTCGGGAATTCCTTGTCGAGCTTCTGCCACACGTAGCCGTGGAAATAATCGTCGCCGTGGCGGAATTCCGTGGCCGTGCGGTCGGGGGTGCCGATCTGCCAGGCGATGGTTTTGCCGGGATGCACCGGCGTCCAGGTGACGGTGTTCAATCGCGTGGTTTGCCCGGCGTCGACGTGGACGCCCGGCTGCTGCAGTTCGCCGACTTCGCCGTCGGTGAAGGCATACAGCGTGTAGTCGCCCGGGCGCACGTGCGGGATGGTGAACGATCCATCCGGGCCGACGCGGGTCCAGTACTGGTAGTTCATCGAATCGAACTGCCAATTGCCGCCGGCCGGCGGTTGGCACAGGCCGATCCAGGCGTTCGCGCCGGTGACCTGGGGCTGAAGTGCGTCGGCGACGCGGAATGTGCCGGTCGCGGCGCCGCGCTGGTTTTGCGACGGGTACGGGGCATAGTTCGTGAGCCATGCGTACGGCCAGGCGTCGTGCTCGGTCTTCACCTTTGCCTTGGCGTCGGCCCAGCAGGCGTCGGCGGTCGCGCCGCTGTTGCAGTAGAGCAGGAAGGGCCCGAACATCTTCTCCCACGCTTGGCCGGCCGCCAGCTTCGGATTTGAGCCGTTGTAGTGGTTCATCCCGAAGTGGATGTGGTTGATGCCCGACGCCGCGTTCAGGTCCTGCTTGGTCGGCCCGTCATTGAAGAACTCCTGCGAGCCCAGGACGATGAATGCTCCGACCTTGTTCTTGTCCGAGGCATGTCCCCACGCGCCGACTTTGTAATAGCTGCAGTTGAAGTCGTATTTGCAATCGTACTGTCCCGCCCGGATGCCGCTGGTGAGCTTGATGATTTCCTTGATCGGCGTGGGTTCGAAGGTGTCCTTC
>JBQCCH010000447.1:0-3038 GCA_051962375.1 Tepidisphaeraceae bacterium | reverse complement strand
GCTTTCCGGAACGCGGTGTAGAACGTTTTGAGTTCCGAAAAGCCGCATCGCCCGGAGATGTCGATGACATCGAGATTCGACATTTTCAGCAATCGCAACGCGGTTTCGATGCGCACGCGGGCGATCTCCTCGTGCGGGGTGCGGCCGAAATACCGGACGAATTGCCGTTCAAGCCAACGTCGCCCGACGGGAACGTGCCGCAGCACGTCTTTGATCGTGCAAGGGACGCAGGCGTTTTCGCGGATGTACCGCACCGCATCGGCCAGGTCCTCGTTCGGCACGGCCAATGTGTCGGTGCTATGGCGCTGGACGACGCCCAAGGGGGCCAGCAGCGTACAGGCATCGACGTCTTTCGGGCTTGTGCCGCTCAGCATTCGATCGAGCGTTTCCGCGGCGGTGTAGCCGATGCGGCCGAAGTCGGCATCAACGCTCGACAACGGGGGCCAGGCGCTTTCGCAAAGCAGGTCGTCATTATTGACGCCAACGATCGCGACCGCCTCCGGTACGGCGATTTCCGCTTCAAGGCACGCTTCGGCCAGGTCATGGGCGGCCGTGTCGTCGAAGGCCAAGATCCCCACCGGCTTGGGCAATTGATTGATCCAGGCAATCACTTTCGGCCGATGCGTGTGCGACATGCGCTCCGTGGGCGTCGGGCGGCGCATCGGGCAGACATCGCAATCCAAACCCCGCTCCTTCAATGCGCCCTGAAAACCTTCGAGGCGCTTGATGGAAGTGATGTAGTCTTGCTCAAATCCGAAGAAGCCAAAATGCTCGAACCTGCAATTGAGCAGGTGCTCCGCCGCCTGCTTGCCGACAGCGATGTCGTCCAGCGCGACGATGGGACAGCGGGCGTGCGTCATGCTGCTGGAGCACTGGACCGCGAACCGGCAATGCTTGATGCCGGCTTCAAACACCTTGGCCGACACGCCCGCGAAAATCGCTCCGTCCAGCGGCGGCCAATGGGACGGGCGATCGAACACGTTCTGCAGTTCTTTGTAGATCACCCACTTGCGCTGCAGGTTGGCGTACCGGGTTGCGCCGCGCAGGATGGCGCGGCCGTAGGTGTTGCTGCAGTCGGCAATGATGCCTACGCGTAGCCGCTGGGCCATTCCTCGCTCCGATCGCTTCTCGACCTCGCCGCGCTTGGGGCGGCAGGATTTGACGGGCGGCGTCAGCATAATTTCGCGCCATCGACCGCCGCAAGCGAACGCGATGGCGAAACAACGCCGCATCGCGATCGTGCGGGACGAGATCGCGATGCGGCTGCCGGCTGCCGGCGGATTTGCTGCATGTCTGGCTGGCGTGGCCGATCAACTATGCATCGCGGCGGCGTCGCCGCAGCAGGCCGGCCACGCCCAGAACCGCCAAGGCACCGCCGCTGAGCGGCTCAGGCACGGCCACCAGAGCGATCTGCGTGCCGCCGTTGTAGGCGTAGTCGAGCTGATAATTCGCCGGCAAATCGCTGACGCTGTTGAAGGCCGATCCGGTCAGGCTGCTGTAATTGGCCAGGACGTAAGCATGATCATCCAGCGTGCCAAGCGTCGAAAAATCGACGGCGCCTGCGGTGATGTCCAGGCCCGCCGCGGCAAGTAGGCCGGCGCTGCCGGCGCCCGTGGGATCCAGCGTGAAGTTGAACGTCTGCGTGCCGAGCATCGCATAGGAGGATTTGGCGGTCGTGTCGAAGCTCGCGCCGGCGCTTAGGTTGACGCGGGTGCTGCTGTTGAGCGTGCCGGCCGATCCGAGCTTGAGCGTGCCGGCCTGCACGGTGGTCGTGCCGGTGTAGCCGGCAGCGCCGTTGAAAGCGAGGGTGCCGGTGCCCGCTTTGATGACGTTTACGATCGTGTCGGCCGTCCCGTTGTTGCCGTTGGAAATCGCACCGCCGATTGTGAGAGTGGCGGCCCCGTTGGTGGTGATGGTGCGCGTGGTGCCGGTGGCTGCCGCCGCACCCAGGGAAACGGCCCCGGTCCCCAGGTTCAGGCTGTTGGCCGAGGTGCTTCCGGTCGTGCTGAAGGCAAAATCGCCATTCAGCAGAACGGTGGGGTTGTACTGCAGGGCGATGGCAGCGCCGCTGGTATTGTCGAGCGTGCCGCCGCTGAGGACCAGGCCCGCTCGATTCTGTGCCGCCACGATCGCGGAGTTGTTGCGGACGGCGCCGGCATTGTGGATGTCGAGCGTGCCGCCGTTCAGGTAGACGAAGAACCCTTGATTCGTGCCGTTGGGAGCGACGGTGTTGTTCAACACGAGCGTGCCGCTGTTGACGATGCCGGCGGTCGTGCGGTTTGTGTTGGTGGTGACGACGCCGTTGATCGTCAGCGAATTGCCGGTGGAGCTGTTCAGAGCGATGCCGCCGTCGCCGTTGTTGCCCATGCTTACGCCGGCATCCAGGATGACATTGGCATTGGTCAGGTTGAAGACGTTATTGAACGACGCGGTGAAGGCAGCACCGCTGTTGCTGTTGGTTTTGAAGGCCGTCGTGACTTTAAGCGTGTCGCCGGAGGTGCTGCTGACGTTGAGCGTGGTGGAGCTGGCTGCGCCGGTGCTGGAATTTGGCGCAATGATCGAAAGGGTCTTGCCCGAGCCGCCTGCGGTCAGACTGTTGACGGCCATGCTGTACGACTGGCCGGCGGCGGGACCGGTGAAAGAGGCAGGGGCGAAGGTGGTGTCGGCGTCGGCGCGGAGGCTGAGGCTTCCACCGTTGCCGATCGTCAATGCGGAGCCGGCAAGGGCATTGGCGTTTTGCAGTTCGAGCGTGCCGCCGCTGACGGTGGTCGCGCCGGTGTAGGTGTTGGCCGACGCCAAGGCAACCGTGCCCGTGTAGGTGCTGGCAAGGGTGAGCGTGCTCGTGCCCGCGATGCCGGTGGTGCCGCTCGCATTGGTGAAGCTGTAGTTGGCGGCGGTGCTTTGGAAGGTGATCAACGCCGGACTGACACCGGCCGCTTGCACGGTGAGATCGGTGTTCGCGCCGCCGCTGAAGATGGCGGTATCGCCGTCGGTATAAACGCCGCTGCCGCCATTGGACCAGTTGGCGGTGGCGGTAT
>JBQCCH010000446.1:0-7706 GCA_051962375.1 Tepidisphaeraceae bacterium | reverse complement strand
ATGCAGCCACAGTCCCACCCACCCCAACACGCCAAAAATCACCCACGGCCAGGTCATCACCCCCAGCCGCCGATACATCCACGGCCGGCCCGGTTCCAGATCGGTCGCCCCCTCGCGGGTCACCTCGCTGAACCAGGTGTGCCACACGTGCGGCACAGTGAAATAGACATACAAAAACCACGGCGTCGCGACTACGACAAACACCAGCACGCCGACGGCCCACCGCACGGCCGCCGCCCGTAAGCTCGCGCGCCCGGAATCCGAGGCGATCCCCGGCCCGTGACCGCGCATCAGCGCCAGCCCGCCCAGCAACGGCACGACTGTCTCAACGAGCGACACCGGCCCCTTGCATAAAAACGCCATCCCCACCGCGAACCCGCCCCCGATCGACGCCAGCCACCATCGCCCGCGTAGCAGACCGTGCAGCAGCAGGGCGTTCGCGATCGTCACCCACATCGCCAGGTGGACGTCGCTGGTCGTCTGCCGCATGTACTTCAAAAATAGCAATCCCGATGACACAGCCACCGCGCTCAACAGTCCGCCCCGGTTCCCCAGGATCAGCCGCCCCATCTCAAAGGTCGCCAGCACCGTGATGCACCCGGCCAGCAACCCCGTCCAGCGCATTTCAAACGCCAGATCCACATAGGCCGCGTCAGAACCCCGGCGATCGTTCAGCCGTGCGAGCGTCGATGAGCGAATCGTCGCCGCCGTGATCCACGCCACCAGCGGCGGCTTCTTCACCCGCGGCTCGCCCATCATCGTCGGCACAAATTTCTCGCCCCCATGGCGCATCTCCAGCGCCGTCTGAGCCACGATGTTCTCATTCCCCCCGGTCAATTGCGGCCAGCGCAACGTCGGCGCCATCGCCGCGACCAGCGCGACAATCAGCAACGTCAACGCCACCCCGCAGCGGCGGGGGGAGAGATCACACCGGTCGTTCGGCACGGATTCGTTCATACAACTCAAGCAAAAAGGATAAATGATGCGAATAAGACAACGTCGCTCGGCGCGCCAGGCAGGCCGCCGAATAGGTCGCGCGGTGATTCAACACGTCTTCGATCGCCGCCGCCCAGTCCGCCGGCGATTCACCGGCGACGATGCGCCCCTCCACCCCGTCCCGAACGATCTCACTGGCCCCGGCATTCGCCGACACCACCGGCGGCGCTCCCATCAACATGGCCTCGGCCACCACCATGCCGAACGGCTCCGTTCGCGCCGGCAACACCAGCGCGCCCGCCCGCGCCAGCTCGCCCGCCACATCCGATGACGGCCCGGCAAAGTCCACCCGATCGGCGATCCCCAACTCCGCCGCCAGCGCGCGATAGCGCGACGGATCGTCCCGTCCCACCACCCGCAATCGCAACGCTCGCGTCCGCGCCAAGGCGCGAAGGGCAATGTCCAGCCCCTTGCGGTGAAAGTCCTGTCCCACGAACACGCAATCCGTCGCCGGTGCGCCTGGCGATTCGCGCGGCACAAAGCGCGTCTCGTCCACCGCGCTATGCAACGTCAAAAATCGCTCACGCGCTTGCGGATAAACGGCCATCGCCTGCGCGCGCGCTTGATCCGACAGGCACAACACGAACGGCGGCCGCACGCCGGTGAGCAGGGCACGCTCGGTGTCCACAAACGCCCGGCGACGCCGGTTGCTCCATCGCTGTAGCGCCGAAGCCTGCCGCCAGCCAATCGCTTCCAGCCCGGCGTGCGGGTGATACACATCGCACGGCGCCGGCAGCATCGCGTGCACCGCGTCATACCGCTCCACCGCGCCGTGCTTTTCGAGCGCATCCAAAAATGCCCGGTATCGCCCCAGCCGCGTGCGTGCGGCCATCGACAAGGGCACGCGCCGCCCGAAGTCGATCGTCGTCTCAAACGTTGCCGCCGCGATCCGTACGTCATGCCCCGCCTGCCGCAGCTTGTTAAACAGCGTCACCGTGTAAAGCTCGGCGCCGCCGCGCGAACTGTCGGCATGGAGGATGACCAGCAGGAGCTTCATCGTTCGGGTCAACGGTCGGTTCAACGGTCAATCGCCACATTTCGCGTCGGCTGACGCTGCCGCAGCTTCGCATCGTGCCGGCCGATCCATCGAATCTTCCGCGCGACCGCACTCCGAAAGCCGGCCGTCAGCGTCGTCCCGCGCTGTGTGCCGTATCGCGTCAGCCATTGCTCGGACAATTCCTCCGGAACGCCCAGCGTCCGCAGGCTGTAAAGAAACTGCGCCACATCCTTCACGATCCATCGCTGCCGAAACCAGCCCGGCAACGGCCGCACCCGCCCGGCATCCATCAGACGCAGCTCCACGCCCGCGTCATCCAACTTCGCATAAAAATGGCAAAGATAGAGATCGCGATGATGCAGCCCGGCCCCATGCAACTTGGCGGCCAGGTCGGCGGTCGGCTTCAGCAATCGATCGAAGCCCATCCCGTCGCGCACCAGTTTTTCCGAATCCTCAAACCCCACCAGGTCATCCGTGATCAAAAAACCGCGGCCGTCATTCAACTTCCCCCAGGCGACGATCGGCACCGATGCGATCCCCGCCCGCTCCAGCAGTTGGATGCCCTGCACTTCATCTTCGACGCCACTGAATCGAGGCTTGTTTCGCTTGATGTGCAGGCGACCGCCCGCATGATCCAGGATGCAGTTTTCCCGCTCCGTGATCGATCGCCAGACTTCGATCTTCGGGCACTCGAACACGCTCATCGCGTCGGGCAGCCCCACCTCCCGCAGGAGCGCGGCATAGGCTGCCTCGGCACGGTAGTAGCCGCGGGCTGTGGGAAGGCTCATCGCGGCAGTCATCGCGGCCCGTGGAAAAATTTCGAAATCCCCGGCTTGAAGATCACCTTGCCGTCGACCACCACCAGCTCTTCGTTCAGATACAGCTGCACCGCCTTGGACAACACGCCCGCCTCCAGCGACAGGCCCTTGCGCTTCACTTCGTCCAGCGTGTCATTGCCGACATCGATATGAAACACGTCCTGCAGGATCACCGGCCCCTGGTCCAGTTGCTCGGTCACAAAATGCGCCGTGCACCCGCTCACGCGCACGCCGCTCTCAAACGCCTGCTTGTACGGCGCCGCGCCCGGAAAATAAGGCAGCAGCGATGGGTGAATGTTGATGATCCGATACGCGTATTGCCGCACGAGCTCCGGCGGCAGGATCCGCATGTATCGCGCCAGCACCACCGCATCCACCGCGTGCCGACGCAATTCATCGCCGAGCCACGCAAAATGCTCCGCCAGCGAGTCGGCCGACTTCCAGGCGAAGGGCAATTGTGCCGATTCCGCCATCCGTCCCAGATCCGGATGGTTGCTCAGCACGCAGGCGATGTCGCCATGCAGCGTTCCCTGCCGATGATCGCTCAGCAATTGTTCCAGGCAGTGCGATTCCTTGCTCACCAGCAGCGCGATTTTTTTGCGGCTGCGCTGGCTGTGCAGGTGCACGCGCACGTTCATGTCGATTTTTTTGCCCAGTTCCAGCAGCCCGCTGATCAGGTCCGACAGATCGCACCGCAAGTCGGCCAGGTCCACCAGCATGTCCATGACAAAAAAGCCGGAAACCACGCGCTGCTCGATGTCCTCAATGTTCGTCCCCCGGTCCGCCAGGAACGTGGCGAACTGCGCGACGACGCCTTTCTGATCTTTCCCCAGCACCGAAATCACGGCCAAAACTTGCGGCATAAGCATTCCAAGGATCGAGAGCCGACGGTCGTGCGAAAACAAGCGCCGACCGCCCTGTTTAACTATCGACGATCCACTATCGACTATCAACTGTTCCTCTGATACACCAATACGGGTGATTCTTCCCGGAAAAACCATTGGATTGGTCGGCGGCGGACAACTGGGGCGGATGTTCGCGATTGCCGCGCGGCGCATGGGGTATCGCGTGCACACGCTCGATCCCACCGGCGATTGCCCGGCCGGACAGGTGGCCGATCTTGAAGTCACCGCCGCTTACGACGATCTCGCCGCCGCCATGCGCTTTGCCCAGGGCGTTGACGTCGTCTCGTTTGAGTTTGAGAACGTCCCGTCCCAGACGCTCGCCGCCATCGAAAAAATTCGCCCGGTGCATCCGTCCCCCTTCATTCTCGAAACGACGCGGCACCGCATTCGCGAAAAAGATTTTCTTTCCGCCAACGCGTTCCCGGTCGCCCCGTACCGGGCCGTCCGGAATCTGGAAGAATTGCGCCGCGCCATCGGCGAACTCGGCACGCCGTGCATCCTGAAGACGGCCGAATTTGGGTACGACGGCAAGGGCCAATCCCGCATCGAATCGTTGAACGAAGCCGCCGACGCCTGGGCCGCGCTCAATTGCCCGGTCGGCGTCCTGGAGGGCCTCGTCAAGTTCGATCAGGAAATCAGCGTGATCGTCGCCCGCAACGAGGAGGGCGAAACGCGCACGTTCGACGTCTTTGAGAACGTCCACGTCCACCACATCCTCGACACCACGATCTGCCCGGCGAACGTTTCGGACAGCATCGCCAGCCGCGCCCGCGATCTGGCCCACGCCATCGCGGAAAAGCTGAAGCTGGTCGGCCTGTTGTGTGTGGAAATGTTCGTCGTCGGGCAGGAGCCGATCGTCAATGAACTGGCGCCCCGGCCGCACAACAGCGGGCACGTGACGTTTGACGCCTGCGTCACCAGCCAGTTTGAGCAACAACTCCGCGCCGTCTGCGGGCTGCCGCTGGGAGACACCGCGCTGCTGCGCCCCGTGGCCATGGCCAACCTGCTCGGCGACGTCTGGCTCGCGAACCAGGGCGCTCCGCTGTGGGATCAGGCCCTTCGCGATCCGCGGATCAAGCTGCACCTGTACGGCAAAACCGAGGCAAAACACGCCCGCAAGATGGGCCACCTCACGGCCATGGCGCACTCCACCGACGCCGCACGCGACGCCGTCCTGGCCGCCCGGGCGGCGCTGCTGCCCAAGCCATGATCCGGACCATGATCCAGTTTGTGATCAGTCGGCGATGCCCGCTTTACTTCGCCCGGCCGGCGACTACAAATCATCCATGAGATCCGCGGCCGAAAAATCCAGCGTCGAGCAGATTCGCCAGCGATTTGATCAGGACGTCGACCGATTCAGCGACCTGAACGCCGGCCAGGTGACCGCCATCGACGGCGCCCTGTGCCTGGATTTGATCGCCCAGGGCGTCGCCGCCCTTCACCCCGACGCGGCCGCCATGCTCGACATCGGCTGCGGCGCCGGCAACTGGACGCTGAAAATCCTGCAGCGCGTTCCCCGGTTGTCCTGCACCTTGCTCGATCTGAGCCGCCCGATGCTCGATCGCGCCCGCGAACGCGTCTCGCAGGCGGGGGCCTCGCACGTCGATTGCGTGCAGGGCGACGTTCGCTCGGTCGATTTTCCCGAAGGGTCGTTCGATTTTCTCGTCGCCGGCGCGGTGCTGCATCATCTGCGGACGCCCGACGAATGGCGGCAGGTCGCGGCGCTGTTTTTTCGCTGGCTGAAGCCGGGCGGGTCGCTCTGGGTGTACGACCTCGTCTCCCACGAAGGGCCTGCCGTCGAAGCCATGATGAAAGCCCGGCATGCCGACTACCTGCGCGGCATCGGCGGCGAGGCGTTCGTGCAGAAAGTCTTCGACTACATCGACGAGGAAGATTCCCCCTGGCCGGTGACGTTTCAACTCAAAACCCTCGTCGACGCCGGCTTCAGCGGCGGCGACATCCTCCACAAAAACGGGCCCATGGCCGCCAACATGGCCCGCAAATGAACGCCTAATGCGACAAAATATCGTTATCGGCCTTCATTCCCGCCCTATGCGGTCGCCCACTTGCGGGTACACTTTGTCTCACGAATGATCGAAACAGGTGCGACCCTGCACCCTAGGACGGAGCCCGCACATGATTCACCCCTGGCACGATGTCACTCCCGGCGAAGATATTCCGCACGAATTCAATGCGGTCATCGAAATCCCCTTCGGCTCAAGCGTGAAGTATGAGCTCGACAAGGAATCCGGCCTGATCAAGCTCGATCGTGTCCTGTTCAGCGCGGTCTTTTATCCCGCCAACTACGGGTTCATCCCCCAGACGCTGGCCGAAGACGATGACCCGATGGACGTGCTCGTGTTCTGCCAGGAAACGGTCGTCCCCCTCACGCTGATGCGCGCCCGCACGATCGGCCTGATGACGATGATCGACGGCGGCAAAAAGGACCACAAGATCATTGCCGTCGCCACGGAAGACCCCGAATACAACAGCTACCGCGAAGCCAGCGAAATGCCGCCGCACCGCATCACCATGCTGCGTCGCTTCTTCCTGGACTACAAGCACTTGGAAGGCAAGCAAGTGGAAGTCGAAGAAATCCAAAGCGCCGCCAACGCCTATCCGGTCATCGAAGACGCGCTCGCCCGCTACTCGCGCCAGCGCCGTCGCGGCTTCAAGATCTAGCCCGCGCCGCGCACGTACGCGGCACGGTCGCTCCTGATTCATCGCACACGGGCCCGCCCTCACCGGCGGGCTCGCATTCGTTCAATATCTGACATAAATTCCCCGCCCGCATTGGCAGCGGAGAAAAATTGGCGTACGGTGACCCGTGAAGTGCCGGCGCGGGGTCGCCTGGCGAGAGGGGGGCATGCCTTCTCCGTCGATTGTTCGCCACGCCTGATTGCCGACGTCTTTCGCCCAACGGAGTTCACGCCATGATGTCCCGCCGCCACGCCGCCCTCTCCCTCGCCGCCGCCCTGGCCTGCTGCGCCACGGCAAGGGCCGACATCACCTACACCGACCTCTTCACCCTCGGCAAACCCGCCGGCTACAGCTACGCCGGGCCTTGGTATGGCCCGGACAGCGTTCACGTCATTGCGAATGGGCAGGTCTCCGGCTACGGCACGGAAACCGGCGTCCGGAACCACGCACTGCTTTGGACGAAAGCAAATCCGAACGGAGTCGATTTCACCCCATCAGCCGATCAAAGCGATTATGAACTGCTTGGCACCAATGGCACGCAACAGTTCGGAATCAATTCCTTGGGCCAAGCATTGGTTTGGACCGGCACGCCCTCTTCCGCCATCCTATTGCCGCGATCATCACCTTCACTTTTTCAATCGTGGGATGAACCGCTGGATATGCACGGCGGTCAAGTCGTCGGCAAGTCGTTCATGCAATCTTCTGATACCAATCATGCGACTCTCTGGACGTCCGTGACCGCAGCACCGATCGATCTGAATCCGGCCGGTTACATAAGTTCCATCGCCGTCGGAACCGATGGGTCCCATCAAACCGGTTCGACCAACGTGCCAGCGGGTAGTGTCCATGCCGCACTGTGGAGCGGCTCAAGCGATTCCTTCAAAGACCTGAATCCTATGGGTTATTCTGACTCGGAGGCCGTTGCGGTAAACAACGGAGAGGAAGTAGGCGTTGCGTCCATCATATTTGGACAGAATCATGGCCATGCCATGCTCTGGAAGGGCTCCGCCGACTCCTTTGTCGATCTGAATCCTGACGGCTTCGTCGCTTCGAGCGCCGATGACACCGATGGCATCCGCCAAGTCGGCAGCGGTTCCACCGTCGAGCCGGTCGATCCCCGCGTCGGGATCACGCCGTCTGTCGCGCTGTTGTGGAACGGATCGCCGGACGATTACATCAATCTCGGCGCGCTGCTGCCATCCAACTTTGTTGCTTCCACGGCAATCAGCATCGAAGGCGACCAAGTCTACGGCTTAGGCATCGATACCGACGGCAACTTTCACGCCATCG
>JBQCCH010000445.1:0-6872 GCA_051962375.1 Tepidisphaeraceae bacterium | reverse complement strand
GGTGCCGCCGGAGCCGATCGCGAGGTAGTTATTCCCCTGCTTCGTGAGCGTGCCGCCGGACAGATTCAACACGCCAATGCTGGCGCCGCTCGCTCGACCGACGGCAAGCCAGTCGTTGACCGTCAGGCTCGCGGTGTCCTGGATGTTCAGCGTGCCGTTGCCGCCGATGTTGCCGACCCAGAATTCGCCGACCTGATCATTGAACACACTGTTGCCACGCAACGTCATCGAATTCAGCTTGGTGTTGTTCCCTTCACCGATCGAGATGTTGCCGCCGTTGGAGTGCGTGAAGGTGCCGCCCGATTGATCGAAGGTGCCCTTCGCGCTTTCGCGGCCGATGACGAACCAGTTCTTCACCGTGGCCGATCCGCCGGTTTGGGTGTAGTAGCCCACACCGGAGCCGCCCTCACCGACATACATTTCGCCGGCAGATGTCAGCGTGCCGGCGTTCAGGTTGTAGTAGCCCGTGCCGTTGCGATCGCCAAGGACCAGCGCGAAATTGCCGCCACGATTGATAGTGACCGTGCCGCCGTTTTGGTTGATGGTGCCCTTCGCCCCCGCACTCTTGCCGAGTGCGGTGATGCCGCCGGTCACCAGCGCGCCGTTGTCGCTGATATTGATCGTGCCTTCGGTGTTGGCGTTGTCGGAGATGTTGAAGTCATCGCCGGTGGTCTGGGTGAACGAGCCGTTGCCGCTGATATTGACGACAGCCTTGTCCGGCCCGCCGTTGGTGGTGAACGAATCCTGGCCCAGGCTGTCATAGCCGCCGTTCGTGGTCAGGCTGCCCGTGATATTGACGATGGGGCTCCGCAGGTGGATGGCCGCCATCGTCGTGTTGCCGCTGAAATTGACGGTACCCGAATCGTAGTAAAGCGAACCGGTGAACGCGTTCGTGCCGGTGAAGTTCATCGTGCCGGCGCCGCGTTTGCCAACACCGACCGCCGTCATGTTGTCGACGGTGAACGTCTTGCCCGCATCGACATCCACGCCGGTGCTTACCGGAGCGCCGCTCAGATCGTGAGCTCCGAAGTTCGTCATGAATGAGCTGTCAGCCAACGCGCCGGTCGGATGCACCGTACCGCCCACCAGCAACAGCCGGCTGGTTGCGCCGCCGAGGTTAGCTTCGCTGCTGACGTTGAGCTCAACGCCGTTCGTCAGCTTGATCGTTCCGCCGAAGCCCGAGTTATTGCCCGCCAGTGTGACGAAGCCGGCGTAGTCGCCATCGATCGTCAGCATGCCGGTGTTGGTTCCGGCCACACTCGCGCCCTGGGTCAGGCTGCTGTTGATCGTGATGGTGGACGTATTCGCTTGAATGCGGGCATCGGTTGAGTCGACGACAAAGGCGCCATTGATGGTGTGGCTACCCGAGCCGTTCGCGCTGATGATCGCTGCGGTGTAGTCGTTGTAGTCGGTGCCGGTGTAGGTGTTGCGGGTAATGGTGATCGGGCCATTGATCGTGAGCCCGGTGGGCGGATTGATTCCCGCCCCGCCGAACGCCAGGGCGCCTTGGGCGCCGATGGTCGTCGTTCCCGTTCCCAGCGCCCCACCGCTGGTGATGACCAGGCGGCCCTTATTGATGTTGGTGCCGCCCGTATAGCTGTTGGCCGCATTGAGGAACATCGTTCCCCACTGGGCATAGCCAGCGCCGTTGTCGAGCGTCAGCGAGCCATCGCCCGCGATTGTGTTGTTGATCGTCAGCTCAGGGGTGTCGCCGGGCGTGTCGTTGATGGCGATGACGTGATTGCCCGAGGTCAGGTTCAGCGTGTTGGAAAGCCAAATCTGCGAGCCGCCCGATCCGGACGACTTGGTGATATTGCCCTGCAACGTCAGGGATTGGCCGCCGTTGTCATAAATGCTGTAATACCCGCCGGCGGTTGAGCCGAGCGTGAGATTTTGGACCGTCACGTCCTGGCTGAGGATCACGCCAAGCTCGACGGGCGTCCCCGTTCCGGTCGTCGTGCCAGCGCCGAAGATCGCCGAATCCGGATTGGCGTTAGACCAGACAACGTCGCTCGACGTGCTGGGGTCAGCCCAATTGGCGGTGCTCAGATCCCACATGCCCGAGCCGTCCGAACCGGTCGTGGGCGACGCGCCGCTGGGATCCCAGATCAGGTCCCGTGCTTGCAACGACGAATCGCCGTAAAGCACCGCGATGACTGCAGCCGACAGACACGCATAACGCAATCCGACTTTCATTTTCTTCCTCCTCGAAGACTCTGATTTCCGCCTTGCTCGTTCAATCGCCACCCCAGCGCCGACGCCATGCCAAGGGTCGGGGCTTCGGCGAATTCGATGTGGACTCTCCGCGATGAAACTGGCCGCTCACGCCGCGTCAGGCCGCCAAGGCCGCATGTAGTCGCCCGTCGGATGACCGAAATCCGCCCAACATGTCGAGCATTGAGTCAGCATTGACTGAGTCGAACACCCGCATGCCGGCCGGCGTACAAGCATTTGCTTGCCACTCGGGACCGTTGCACTGCGCCTCGGACGCACTCAACTGTTTAAGCCATGACGTACTACAGATTCAGCGAAAACGTGCCAGCCACGGCCGTCGCTAGAGATGATCCTCATCGTCGCCTCCGAAGACCAATTGGCCTTCTTCTTCACACCCAGCACCTCAGAACGCTTGCTCAAAGGCACCCGCGATGTGATGACGAAATATTAAAGCGCTGAATCATCCATGTCAATAAAAAAGACATTATGATTCACATTAATGACGCACTAATGATTGATACATTATTCGAAGTATGATTGAGGTGCCGCTGAGCCTCGGTGGGTTTGTCGCAAGTCGTTTCGGAGTGGCAACTTCGGGCTCGTTCGGTGGGCCGCGATCGCGGAGGGAAGCCGAGTTACTCGGGGCGGGTGGAACTTCGCACGACCAATTCGACGTCAATCATCGTCATGCCAGGCAACGGCTCGGAGGGGTTCGCCATCTGCGCGTGCATGCGGTCGTAACACACCTCCGCGAAGGGAATCGCGGGGAAACGGATCGTCGTCAGTGGCACGGGCAGTTATCCGGAGAAGGGTTCATCATCAAACCCCGCCAGCAGAATGTCGCGGCCGATCGTTAAATCCATCGCGATCAAGTGCCTGGCCATCAGGGCGGCGTAGTGGTCCATCTTGCAGATAATCGCGTCCGGCTTCGCCTCGCGCATCAGCGATTCGCAAAAGTCCTTGCTGAGATCCTCGAAATTCGCCGAGCGGATCAAGTTCGGATCAATCGGCAACCCATAATCCAGCAGGCCGTCACAATAGCCACGCAAGCGCGCCCACGCGGCACTTGAAATGAAGGGGGACCCGATAAACGCAATCCGCCGGCAGCCACGTTCGATCAAGTGCTGCGCGAGAAGGTGCCCGCCACGCCGATTGTCATACGTCACCACGTGCAGTTCGCTTCGCTGCGGCGGAGCGACGATATCGCGGTCGACCGCGACCACGGCAATCCCAGCGGCCTGCAACTTGTCGACCACCAAACGGTTGTAGTGGATCTTGTCGCTGGGCAATTCCGCCGAGTAATAAAAGACGCCGGCAACGCCCTGCTGGATCAGCGTTCGCGTGGCGGCAAGCATGTGTTCCAAGTGATTTTCCGCGACGCCGGCGACGATTTGCAGTCGCAGATGATCGCCGCGACGAGCCGCCAGATCCGACAAATGCGCATGGATTTGGCCGCCGATATACCCGAGGTCCGAGGCGCTCTGCGTGAACGGCGTGAACAGCGCGATGCGCTTATTCTCCGGCTGGGCAATGCGGGTGCCGCCGCGACGCTGTCGATCCAGCAGGCCGCGGGTCTTAAGTTCCTTCATGGCGCGGGCGATCGTCGAGCGCGAGGCGGAGAAGGTTTTGGCGAGCTCCGCTTCCGTCGGCAACCGATGACCCGGTTGCAAGCGCCCGGATGTGATCTCGGCGAGCAGCGTCTCAAAGACATGGCGATGACGCACCTTTTGTTGCGGTGTTGACACTTCGCCGTCAGTGTTCGCCGCGCTGATCTTCTGGGCCATGCCACCCTCTCTAAGAATCACCCCTGCGTGTTCAATCAATCACCCGATTTGATTGAATCATAATGTACTGCAAAGGTTCGGTATATCCCAACGAGAAATGGGCCAGCGTGCGGCCACGCGTGCAGGTCGACGTAGATCGTCACGTAAATCACTTAATCCCAGAGGGATGCAATCTTTGATCGGATCGCATCGCCGGCGGCGCGGGCCTTGGCGGGATCGACGGGCTGCGCGGTCGGCTCCAGGCGAACGCGCTCGAATCGGCGCAAAATCGCTTCCGGGATGAACCGAGTCACCTGGGCGTAACTGTGTCGATCGCTCGTGCCCCGACCCTTCGCGTAATACTTCAGCGGCAGCACGACTTCCAGAAAATCCTTCGCGCGCGTCAACGCCACGTAAAACAGCCGCCGCTCTTCCTCGATCTCCGCCTCCGACCCGGTCGCCATATCCGATGGGATATTCCCGTCGGCGGCGTGGATGACGTAGACGGCATCCCACTCGCACCCCTTGGCCGAATGGATCGTCGACAGCACCAGGCAATCTTCCTCGCGCAGGGGCGGCCCGGCTAAATCCTGGGTGCTGGCCGGCGGGTCAAGTGTCAATTCGGCAAGCATTGCCGTGCGATTTTCGAAATTCGCGCTAACCTGCTCGAGTTGCTCCAGATCGCGTCGCCGCGCGTCGGCCGCGTCGTACCGCTTCTCCAGGATCGGCGCGTAGAACTCGCGGACGCGCTTGACCTGTTCCGGCAACGGATGGCCGGCTGTCCGCAGGTCGATGAGCAGCTGCGCGAACGCATCCCATTGCCCGCTGGCGGCCGCGGGCGGAACGTAATCGAGCCACGCGTCCAGATCATGATGCCGACTCGCAAGGTGCTGAATGGCCTTGCGGGCGTGGCTCGGCCCGATTCCATCCAGCAGTTGCAGCACGCGAAACGCGCTGGTGGAATCCGTTGGGTTATCCGCCAGCCGAAGGATCGAGAGCAGGTCTTTCACGTGGGCGGCTTCAAGAAACTTCAATCCGCCGTATTTGACGAAAGGAATGTTGCGCCGAGCCAGTTCAACTTCCAGCGTGTCGGAGTGATGCGCCGCCCGAAAGAGGACGGCCTGCTTTTTCAGATCGATGCCCGCCTCGTGGTGCGCCAGGATTTGCTGGATGACGTAATCATTCTGGCGGTCTTCATCCAGGACCGTAACCAGCCGCGGCTGCTGACCGCCCCGCCGCTGGGTAAACAGATTTTTCTCGAACCGGTTTTTCGCCAACGCGATGACGTCGTTGGTGGCATCCAGGATCGGTTGCACGCTGCGGTAGTTCTGCTCCAACCGCACCACCTGCGTGCCGACGAATAGCCGCGGAAAGTCCAGGATATTGTCGACGCTCGCCGCCCGAAACGAGTAGATGCTTTGAGCATCATCGCCCACGACGGTAAGCCCGCGACCCTCTGGACAAAGGGCCGCCAGAATTTTGGCCTGGAGCGCGTTGGTGTCTTGGTATTCATCGACGAGCACAGCGTCGAATCTCCCGCGCACATCCGCCGCCAACGCCTCGTCCTGCATCAGGTGAAACCAGTAAAGCAGCAAGTCGTCATAGTCGAGAAGGTTTTGCTCGTTTTTGCGCTGCGTGTAGGCCTTAAACAGCTGCTTTAACGGGTCCGGGTATTTGCCGCACCATGGGAAGCGCTCCAAGGCGGCGCCGATCGGTTCTTGCGCGTTGACGCAGCGGCTGTAAATGCTGAGGCAGGTTTCCTTGCGCGGGAACCGGGTTTCGCCCTTGTCCAGGCCGAGCTCCGAGCGCACCTCGTTCATCAGGTCTTCTGCATCGGAGCGATCCAGCACGCTGAAGGCTTCGTTGAACCCGATCGACTGGGCGTGCAGCCGCAATAACCGGTTTGCCATTGCGTGAAACGTGCCGCCCCACATGCGTGACACCGCAGCGGCCTGTGCTGCGAGCCTGGGGTGTGCGCGCAGGATGCCTTCCACGCGCTTCATCATCTCCACCGCCGCCCGGCGGGTGAACGTCAGCAGCAAAATGCGCGAGGGGGAGGTGCCCGAGTGAATCAGATGCGCCACACGATGGGCAAGCGTATTGGTTTTACCCGTGCCGGCGCCAGCGATGATCAAAAGCGGCGCGGGCCCCGCGTGCGCAGCTGCACGTTGGGCATCATTCAACTTGGAAAAAAGATCAGCCTCCATGCTGTTACCGGTTTGTTCGGTTTTAGCATGTGTGGCCGACCACTGCCAGAGTGAGCGCGAAAATCCAACTGCCGCTGGGGCGGGACACTCGGCGTGCCGACTTCCAACCGGTTTCGGTGACGCCGAGCGTTAGCTTATCTTGATCGATGAACTGGCGGTCAAGCTCGGGCTGGACTTATCCGTGACCGTCATCGACTGCGTGCCGCGGGTTTTGAAGGTTACCTTGAACGCTTTCGTGCCCTGATCGGCCGCGGTGAACGTGTAGCTCGCAGGCAGCAGCGCCGACCGATCCGAGCTGGAGAACAAGAGCGTGCCGAGAAATCCAGTCGCGACATTGCCATACAGGTCGTAGAGCGTTACGACGAAGGTCACGGTTGATTTCACCTTCGCCGAGCTGGGCATCGACAGCATCGCGCGTGTCGCAGAGCCGGCCGCGACGCTGATCGGCGCACTGGCCACGGCAAGCGTGGGGGACGCGGTATCGACGACGGATACCGTCTGACTTCCCGCCTTCGTCAACGTCGCCGTGAAGGTATGAGAACCCGCGTCATCCGCTGTAAAGGTGTAGTCGGCCGGCAGCAGGCCGTTCGCGTCGGAGCTGGAGAAATGCACCGTTCCGACGTAGCCGGAGGCCACAATGCCGTTGGAGTCGAGCACCGACAACGTCATCGTGATCGGCGACCCCGCG
>JBQCCH010000444.1:0-3713 GCA_051962375.1 Tepidisphaeraceae bacterium | reverse complement strand
CCCCGACATCAACCCGGCCACGCGGGCGCGGGTGCTGGAACTCGCCGCCCGCCGCGGGTATCAGCCCGCCCTCCGCGCCGTCAAATCCGCCGGCCCCGAACGCGGCCGCGGACGCTCCAAATCGCGGTTCGTCGGCGTCCTCTTTTACGACCGCGTGGGGCCCAGCGGCGTCGATGCCTCCGGCACCGGCTACCTCGCCGGCCTCTCCGATGCCGCCCGCGCCTACAACGTCTCGCTCGTCGTCCACCGCTTCGGCGGCGACAGTCGACAACTGCTTAACCCCGACTATCAACCCGCCGCCATGCGCGAAGGGTTTCTCGACGGGCTGATTCTCATCCACCATTTTGAGTCCGACGTCGTCAACGCCCTGGCCGGCCAGTACAGCGTGGTGACGATCACCCACGCCGTCTACGGCGAGCCGGTCGATCACGTCGACGTCAACCACGCCGGCGCGATCGCGAAGCTGGCCGACCATCTGTACGGGCTGGGGCATCGCCGATTCGGCTTCCTGGGGCGTTTGCCCGAACTCGCTTACAACCAGGCGCGCTTCGGCTCATTCGCCGCGTCGATGGCCCGGCTCGGCCTGCCCCTGGATCCGGCTGCCCTAGTCAACGTCTTTACCCCGATCGAAGACCTCGACGCCGTCGCCGATCGCGTCGCCGAGCAAATTCGCGCCGGCGTCACCGCATGGATGGGTGTCAGCGACTTTGTCGCCTACGACCTCTGGACGCGCCTGGAGCGGCGGGGGGTGCGCGTTCCCGAGGACGCCTCCCTCACCGGCTTCGACGGCATGACCCCGCTGTTTAATCGGCCCCAGTTGGCGACCGCGCGGGCGCCCTTCGCCGACATGGGCGCCGCCGCCCTCACCCGGCTGCTCACCCGAATCGAAAACCCCGTCCGCCCCGCGCGGCAAACCCTTCTGGAATGTGAACAAATTCAAGGCTTGAGCACCGCACCGGCCCCGGCCGGACGGTAACCCGTGAAAACGCGTCTTGGCGGACGCGATGGAGGCAGTATGAACGGCTCGTTTCCCCAATCCACCCGGCGGGGCGGATTCACGCTCGTCGAACTTCTGGTCGTTATCGGAATCATCGCATTGCTGATCAGCATCCTGTTGCCCGCCCTCAACCGCGCACGCGATGCCGCCAAAACCGTCAAGTGCAAGGCCAACCTTCGCCAGATCGGCCAGGCGTGCCTCATGTACACCAACGACAACCGCGGCGTCGTCATCCCCGCCGGCTATGTCGACGCCAGCGGCAGCAACTACGACTGGTGGCCCATCCTCCTCATCCACGGCCACTACCTCCCGCAGAACCGCCTGCGATCGCTCAACATCAGCACCAACCCCATCGACACGCGCAGCGTCTTCTATTGCCCGTCGGGCCTTGACGACGTCAACGCCTCCACCACGCCGCCGGCCACGCCCTATGACGGCGATTACCTCCGCTCGCAGCGTTTTCGCGCGTCGACGACGCTCGAAAACCCCGTCCAGACCGTCGTCGACACCTGGTACGGCATCAACGCGACCGCCATCATCTCCGCGGTCGAAGTCACCAAATACGCCCGGCCGACCAATCGCCTGGATGTCACCCACCTGGGCACGCAGGGGCTGGTCAAAGTCAGCAGCATCCGCCATTCCAGCGAGGTCGCCTTCCTCTTTGACGGCCTGTTCTGCAACTTCCAGACCACCAACGGCCAAAACCGCATCGCCGCGCGCCATGACCGCGTCGCCGGAAAGCCCACCTCCACCAACATCCTGTTCGTGGACGGGCACGTCGAGACCATCAAGCGCAAGCAAATCCCCGAAACCACCGGCTATTTCAACACGTCCACGCCGGACGCGCTTAACAAAGACTATCCCTATCCGAAGTGGCGCATCGACCAATGACGCGCCGCCTTGCGGAGTTCATTTCTTTTTCCGAGGAGAGATCATGCGTGGCCCATTGTTTCCGCAGCTGGCGTCGGGCCTGCTGCTCAGCGGCAGCGTCGCCGTCGCGTCGCCGATTGCGTTGTCGCCCGGCACGGCGAGCTATGTCCAGAATTTCAACACCCTGTCCAGCGACACCAGCGGCAGCCAGGCCTTCGCGAATGACAGCACGATCCCCGGCCTCTGGGCCGGCCAGGGAAACGCCACGCCGTTCCCGGCCATCACCAGCTACACGCCCACCAGCACCGGCAATGCCATCAGCCTCCTGAGCCTCGGCAGCAATGCCGACGCCGATCGCGCGCTCGGCTCCCGCAACGCCAACGCCACCGGCACGATCCGCTACGGCTTCGTCTTTCAAAACACCAGCCAGATCGCCATCGACAGCATCACCGTCACCTACACCGGCGAACAGTGGCGCCAGGATTTCCAGAGCGGCGCGTCTTCCACCGACGAACTCGATTTCAGCTACCGCACGTTCGTCACGCCCCCCACGACGGACGATTCCAGCGTCCTCTCCGGCTCCGTCATCAACGTGCCGGCCCTGAACTTCGTCTCGCCTCAGCCGCAAATTAACGGCACCAGCGCCACGGCCCTCGACGGCAACGCCGCCGCCAATCGCCAAACACTCTCGGCGACCCTTACCGGCGTGGACTTGCAGCCGAACGAATACCTGGTCATCCGCTGGAACGATGCCAACATCTCCGGCAATGACAACGCGCTCGGCGTCGATGACCTGTCCGTCAGCGCCGCGTTCGTCCCCGAGCCGGCGTCGCTGCTCGGCGCTGCCGCGCTGGCAGGCTTGGCGCTCCGCCGTCGCGGTCGTTCGGCCTCGGATTCGCATCGCTCCTAATTCCACGAAAGGGCGTTTCGCCATGAACCGATTCAAGCTTCACCTGCCCGCCGCCGCCGTTCTCCTGCTGGGCGCTACCTGCGGCGTCGTTCGGGCCGCCGAATCCTCCGGCGTCTGGGAGGCGTTTCAGGACCCGCTCTGGAAACAATCCTTGGCCGAGCACCCGGATCGCCTCGCCGGCGGGGTCGCGCCGAGCGGCGCTGTCAGCGTCAATCATGATTGGGAAACGGGCCAGCGCCCCGACTATTTCATCGAGCAGCAACGCTACGGCGCCGACTGGCTGCAGGCCGCCATCATCACCCACAACGACGCGCTGCTGCAGCAGGCCCGACGCATCATCGACTGGGGCTTCGCCCGCCAGGCAGAGGACGGCACCTTTCCCGGCACCGGCGATCCGATGCACAGCACCAGCTTCTTCGTCGAAGCCGTCGCCCGCAGCATCCTCTTCACCCAGCATTTCCGCGGCCAACTCCCCGACTGGATGCAGGCATGGAAACCCAAGCTCAAACAAAGCGCCGAATGGCTCGCCAACCCGAAAACCGTCGAGCGCTACCGCAAAAAAGCCCTCGACCCGTACACGCACCGCTTCTTCCTCCACGCCGCCGCCCTGGCCGAAACGGCCAAAGCGGTGGGGGATGACGCGCTGCTCGCTACTGCCGCGAATTACGCCCGCCAGGGCGCCGCGCGCCTTACCGACGATGGCATTCTGCCCGAACGCGGCGGGTTCGATGTCAATTATCAAACCATCTCCGTCCTGTTTCTCAATCGCTACCTGCTCGTCTGCGACGATCCCGCTTTGCGCCAAAAACTCCTGAGCACGCTCGAGGCGGCCTACCCCCAGTTGGCCAAACGCTTTGGAGACGATGGCATCGTCGATCGGAGCGACAGCACCCGCAGCCAGGAAATCGGCCGCAGCGGCAAGACCAAGACCTACGA
>JBQCCH010000443.1:0-3291 GCA_051962375.1 Tepidisphaeraceae bacterium | reverse complement strand
GCGGCTTGGAGGCGGGCAAGCGATCGGATGCGGTGAACGTTCATCTCGCGCGGGCGCTGGCGGAGCAGGGCGTGGCGTGCGTGAATGTCGGGTATCGGCTCTCGCCGGAATCAAAATATCCCGCGTACCTGGATGATGCGGCCGCCAGCACCGCCTGGACGCTCGCGCACATCGGCGAGTACGGCGGCGACCCGCATCGCGTGTTTGTGAGCGGGCATTCCGCCGGCGCTTACCTGGCGGCGGCCGTGGGGTATATCCCGAAGTTTTTGGCCAAGTACGAGGTTTCGCCGAACCAGCTGGCCGGTGTGCTGCCGGTGAGCCCGCAGGTGTTTACGCATTTCACGATCCGCAAGGAGCGGGGCGTGCCGAACCCGCAGACGACGCCGGTGATCGACGACGACGCCCCCGCCTACCACGCCCGCGCGGACGCGCCGGCAACCCTGATCCTCATCGGCGACAATGATTGGCCGACGCGCTTGGAGGAATGCACGTATTTCATCAAGCTGCTGCACGTGCTGAAGCACCCGGATGCGCGCCTGCAGGTGATCGCGCATCGCACGCACGGGTCGATTGCCGACAAAGCCTCCCAGCCCGGCGACCCGGCGCTGCAGGCGATGCTCGATTTTATCGCCAAACACCAGGCCGGGGCGGCGACGGAACACCCGCCGGAGAAGTAGGAACTGACGCGGTGAGGCCGCCGGCGCGCGAAAGGCGAGGCGAGCGATCGGCCGGCGGATTTTGCTGGTTCCTTCGGTCGGCCGGGGTATGATCGGGGGAAGTTAGGGTGGGCTCTTTGACAATCGAATCGAAGCGGACGCGTGCGGCAGGCGTGGGGGCGGATGGAACATTTCGACGATAAGTGCGATGTTAAGCTGGGCGGTCCCGGGCGCACTGGCGCAGGCTTTAAAATTGCTGAAGTCGTTTTGGCGGCTAGGGTTAAGCGAAAAACGCGAAAACAAAATGGCAGGAACGGCCGACGCGGTTTTTTTTGCACTTAGGAACGGCGGGGTGGGACAGGGCAGAGCGCTTGCGGAAGGGGACATCGATCAGGGCAACCGCGGACCGCACATCGCAGGAGGTCTGGGATTACGGAGCGAGATCTCCATCACGATCGGCCTGGACGTAGGTTTTTTCCTCGACGCACCAGGCGGTGAGGCGGCCTTCCAGGTGGACGGCGGCGGCGGTGTCGAGGAGGGTGATTTTATCCCCGTGCACGGGCAGCAGCGGGGTGGCGCGGTGGTAGAGCGTGACGGGCGTGTGCCCGAAAAATCCATGCCGATCCCACCGTTTGACCCGGGCGACTTCTTCCAGTGTGAATCGGCCCCAGAGGATGTCGTGGCGGAGCTTCATGGAGCGGGCGATCTGCGTGGCGAAGCTTGGGACGCCGCAGGGTTCTTCGACATCCCACTTCGCGTGGGCGACGAAAAAATCTTTCTCGGCATGGAAGACGGGGAGGCTGTGGAAAAATTCGCGATGGGTTTCGGGAATGGTTTCCACGAGGCGCGAGATGCCTTCCGGCGAGGGTTCGCGTTGGACGGCGAGCAGCTGCCTGGGGTCGATCCCGTAGCTGAGCAGCGTGGCATCGAGGCCGTACTTCATGAAATGGTCAAACGTCGCGACGATGCCGCCGACCTGGGCATGGGTGACGAAGCAACTGCCGGAGAGAAGCAGGTCGAGCGTGTCGTCATGATTTCCGCGGCAGAAGCGGGCGTTGTTGAGGGTGAGCAGCAGATCGACGACGCGAGCGCTTTGCGGGCCGCGGTTGACGTAGTCGCCGCAGAAGATGAGTTGCGGGTCGGAGTCGCGATGGTGGATTTCCTCCAGCACCGTGACGAGCGGCGGATACATGCCGTGAATGTCGCCGATGATCCAATGCATGCGGGTGGCCCGAGGGTAGTTTAGCGTCGCAACTCGCGCAGCAGGTGCTTCATTGCGGGGAGGATCAATCGGGACATCGCCAGTTCGACCGCGGCGGGCGAGCCGGGGAGGCTGAAGAGGAGTTTGCCCTTGGCGACCCCGCCGGCGGCGCGGCTGAGGATGGCGCCGGCGCCGATTTGTTCCCAGGAGAGCATGCGGAACAATTCGCCGAAGCCCGGGAGTGGCGTTTCGATGAAGGTTTCCAGGACATCGATGGTGTGGTCGCGCGTCGAGATGCCCGTGCCGCCGGTGGTGAGGATCAGATCCAGGCCGGGGCGGTCTAGCCAATCGACGAGCAGTTGCCGGAGCATGTCGGGCTCGTCGGGCATGAGCTTGGTATCGATGACGGCGGCGTCGGCCTCGGTGAGAAGGCGGACGATCGTCTGGCCGCTGGTGTCGGTCTGGGGGCGGCGGCTGTCGCTGAGCGTGACCACCGCGCACCGCGGCTTGATGCCGGCCGCCATTGTTTCGTGGGCTTCGTAGCTCATGGAATGCCTACTTGACCGATGCTTTTCCGTTTTGGTCGATGACGACTTCGTTGCTGCCGGGGCGGAGGCGCAGGTCGGTGCGATTGGGCGAATCGGGCCCGATGCCGAGCAGGTCCTGGAGGTTGTTCTTGCTGCCGCGATAGATGCGAAGAACGGCGTGCGTGCCGTTGTCAAACTGGCCCTGGCGGGTTTGGTCGATGGTTTTGCCGGGCGGGATGGCAACGCCATTGATGCTTACATCGGCGGGGGCATGGCGCATCATGGCGATGTCTTCGGGCGGGAACCAGTAGTTTTCCATGGGGGGCCCGTCTTTGCAGAGCACGACGGTCATCGGCTCGTTGCTGTCATTGTGAACGACCAGCGAATACGACTGCGTGGTGGGCCCGCAGCCGATGACCAGGAACAACGGCGCCGCCAGGGAAAGATACCGCTTCATGCCGGCGAGTGTACCCTGAGGGCGAACCGCTGTAACGGGCGCTCAATCAGGCAGCAGCTGACACTCGACGCGCTGGACGGTGGCGGCCGCGTAGATGGCCTGGAATTCTTCCGTGGAATCGTAAGGCCGCGCGGGGATCGCGCGATACGGAAGAATCGCGCCGACCGACTTCCCGCGGAAAGGCCAGGGTCGGACGCGCAGCGTGGTGGCGCCGGCGCGGGCAAGATGGAGCTTGGTCGTCGGCCCGGCGGGGCGCGTGTAAAACGGTCCGGGCGCAGGGTCTGGGATCTCCTGGCAGCAGACGGCGAGGCTGATCAAATCCATGACGCGCAACAGCCGAAAGTTGAACTTCAATTGCTCCTCGGCCGGGTCGGTCCAACCGTCGGCGAGCCCGAGGCGCAGCGGGCGATCGATCCGCAGGCCGACCTGTTGCCGAAGGTGCTCAAGCCG
>JBQCCH010000442.1:0-2654 GCA_051962375.1 Tepidisphaeraceae bacterium | reverse complement strand
GTCTGCGGAAATCGACCGCTGGCGCGTCGCCGCCGACCATTGCGTGGCCGAAGCGAGCGCGAATCTTCGCATCGTTCATTTCCACCACTGGGATGACCCCGTCCTGACCGAAACCGTCAGCAGTTTTGACGGGGTGTTCCTCATTCCGCCCGCCGAAGGAATCCCCAAAGCCGTCGCCGAGCGACTGCGCAGCGGCCGAGCCAGACTCGTGGCGCTGGATTGTGATTTGACGGCATACGGGATTCGCTCGGTCGACCTCGTGCCGCCCAATTCGGTGCACCGGTTGCTCGACCATCTTGCCGCCCTGGGCCATCGCAAAATCCACTGCTTCAACAGCCAGCCGATGGATTCGGTCGTGCAGGATCGCATTGAGCAATGGTCGCTCTGGCTGGCGGCGCAAGGGGCGAGCGGCTCGCTGATCAACGAGCCGGATGTCTCGTACGGCGATCCGGCACGCCGCGGCTACGAAGCCATGAGCCAACGCCTGGCCGAAGGTCCGCTGAACGCGACCGCCATCATGTGCGTGACGATGCCCGCCGCCCTGGGCGCGATGCGGGCGATGTACGAACGCGGCCTGCAGGTCGGCAAGGATATTTCCCTGTGTGCCGCGAACGATGAGGGCCTGGCTTCCTATCTTTGCCCCAGCCTGACGGCCACCCGAATGCCCGATCCGGCGCCGTACCTAAAGACCTGCCTCAACTGGATGCGAGACTCCGATTACGTCGGGCCTCTGCTCATGCGGCCCGTGGAAGTGCCCCTCTTCATCGGCGAAAGCACGGGGCCCGTTCCCAAGAAAATCCGCTAGCCCGTCGATCGCCCTAAAATCCGCCCTCGAGACGTCGGACGCACAAATAGGACGCTATCGCTTGAAATTATACAATAATAGTATAATCTAGGCGGGCTAGCGAGAGGGGCCGCGGCGACGTGGGTCGGCTGCGGCAGCGGACTGAATTCAAATCCGGTTTCGCCTCGGATACCCGAGCGGCTGGGAGGGTGATGCTTCGAGTCTCCTGCACTGTCGTTGCTGCTTGGCTTGCGTTGAGCGGGCTTTCCGCCACGCCGACTTCGGCCGCCGATCATCTGACGTTTTTGCGAACGTTCGCGCCCCAACAAGGGCTCGTCCCTCCGGTCGAAAAACCGCAACGGGACGAAATCGTCCTCAACGGCCTCTGGCAGTTCCAGCCGGTCGCCGTGCCGGCGTCGTTCAAGCCCAACGTTGGCCAACCTCCCGTCCTGACGCCCCCGCAAGCCAACGCGTGGGACTCCACCCCCATCCGCATTCCGTCGCCCTGGAATGTCAACGCGTTTCCGTATGGCGGCAAAGGCTTCGGCAAGGGAGGGGATTTCCGGTGCTTTCCCAGCTACCCCTCGACGTGGGAAAATGCTTCGATGGGCTGGCTCCGCCGCTCGTTCGACGTGCCGGCCGCCTGGCAGGGCGATCGCATCATCCTGCACTTCGAAGCCGTCGCGGGGGCGGCCGACGTGCTCGTGAACGGCAAGTCGGTCGGCTCGAATTTCGAACTCTTTCTTCCGTTCGAACTCGACGTCACCGACGCCGTCAAACCGGGCCGATCGAACGAACTGCTCGTCGGCATCCGTCGGGCCATGCTGTTCGACAAAAACTCCCCGTATGGCAAACGCGAATACGTCGCCGGCTCCATGTGGGGCGAATCCATCGTCGGCATCTGGCAGGATGTCTATCTCGAAAAACGCCCCGCGGTGCACGTGAGCGATACGCTCGTTCAATCGCTGGTCGACAAAGATCAATTGCGCGTGGATGTCACGTTGCAGAATGATTCGCCCACCCGGCAACACCTCGCGATCAACGCCGACGTTCGGCCCTGGGTGAACAACGCGGGCGCTGACCTGCTTTCGGCGCCCGAACCCAAGTCCTCGCTCGGCAATGTCGCGCTTTCGCTGCCGAAACAGGAAATCGACTTGGCGCCGGGCGAATCGAAAACGGTCTCACTCCAAACGACGGTCGATACGCCCGTCGATCAAAAGCTCAAGCTCTGGTCGCCCGATCAGCCGAATCTGTACACAGCCGTCGTCAACGTCGAAGGGGCGGGCGGGCTCATCGATCGCAAATCGACGCGATTCGGCTATCGCCAGTACACGCTCACGAACCATTCGCTCCAACTCAACGGCAAAGACATCGTCTGCAAGGGGGATGCGTGGCACTTCACCGGCGTGCCGCAGATGACCCGGCGATACGCGTACACCTGGTTCAAGGCCATCAAGGAAGCCAACGGCAACTGCGTCCGCCTGCACGCGCAGCCCTACCCGCGTTTCTACCTCGATGTCGCCGACGAACTGGGCCTGCTTGTGCTCGACGAAACCGCCATCTGGGGCAGCGGCGGCACGCCTCGGTTTGATCTGCCGTCGTACTGGCAGAACGCCGACCAGCACTTGCTGAAGATGGTGCGCCGCGATCGAAACCATGCGTCGGTGATGGGCTACAGCGTGACGAACGAAATGCTCGTTCTGATGCGAAACCGCCGCCTGCCGCTCGAGCCGGCCTACAAGTATTATGCGAAATGGGTCAACGACATTCACACCCTCGACCCCACTCACCCCTGGATCAGCGGCGACGGTGAAGAAGATGCCGGCGGCACGCTCCCCACGGTGATCGGCCACTACGGCGGGTTCGACGC
>JBQCCH010000441.1:0-6591 GCA_051962375.1 Tepidisphaeraceae bacterium | reverse complement strand
TGATGAATTACAGAGCGATACGTAACACAGCACTTCGTAGTCTTCTTGCCTCAGGGAATCAGGTTCAATGAAATTCGCCACGCAACGCACCTTGTGCCGCTGGATCCACCTCGTGTTCAGCATTCCGATCATCGGTTACATCTACAGCCCGTTCGATCGGTTGCCGGATTACGCCGGCCCGACGCGGTATGTCTTCTTCCCGATGCTCGCGGCATCAGGGCTATGGATGTGGAAGGGCCAGCGGCTGATGCGGGCACTGACGCGCGTGCCCAGCCCTGCCGGAACAAGCAGCAATTGAGGAGCGACGGATGAAACCGCAAGTGGATGGCTATGTCAGTAAAAACAAGCGATGGCACGACGAACTGCATGCGCTTGGCCGGATCGTGCTCGATTGCGGATTGGTCGAAGAAGTGAAGTGGCGTGTTCCCTGCTACACCGATGCCGGCCGAAACGTCGTGTTTCTCGGCGCCTTTAAGGATTCGTGCACCCTGAGCTTCGTGAAAGGCGCGTTGCTCAAAGACACGCAAGCCCTCCTTGAAGCGCCCGGCCCTAATACGCAGTCGGCCCGCCTGATTCGGTTCCGCGACTCAAAACGCATCCATGAACTTCAGGCGGTCTTGTCGGCTTATGTGCAGGAAGCCATCGCCATCGAACGCGCCGGGCTGAAGGTCGTGATGAAGCGGACGGCCGACTTTGCCGTGCCGGAAGAGTTCCAATCGCGCCTCGATGCGGACGCCGCGTTGCGAGACGCCTTTGCCGCGCTCACGCCCGGTCGCCAGCGGGCTTACCTGTTGCATTTTTCGTCGGCGAAGCAATCCAAGACGCGCGCAGCCCGCGTCGAAAACCATATGCCGCGCATCCTGGCCGGCAAGGGGATCGACGACGATTGAGGATGTCGGTGCGACACGCAGACGCCGAACGCTAAGGCAGCGGCAGCACGCCCTCTGCGTGAACGAACCAATCCTTCGGGAACCCCGGCGCGTGCCCGTGGGACCCATCCCATCCGGCCGCCATCATCGCGGCGGCGACCAGCCATCCGCCGTTCGCCGGCATGTACATCGGCGTCTGTTCCGGCCGCCGGACCGTGTATCCGTTCGGCCGAAAGGGATTGGTGTCATATCGACCGACCAGCAGATCGACCGCGCGCTCCGGCTCACCCAGCCGCGCGGCACACATCGCCGCCATCGCCGTGCCCCAGGTGATCGCATTCTGCGGCGCCGGCGGTTGCCAGCGGTGCAGCGTCGTGCGCACCACCTCCGGATCCACGTCCGGCCCGGCGAATGCCCCGTACATGAACGTCGTCAAAAACGCCGGCGACTGTTCCACCGGAATCTCCAACGCCGGGTAAACCCCGCCTCGAACGGTGGGTTTTGCAATTTTTGCGATGACATCCGCCCATTTCGGATTCGCCGGCATCCCCAGGCGCTTGCGCCACTCCTGTGCGATCATCAGCGTCCATTTCCAATATTGAATCTCCATCGTGGGATTCAGATTGTGCAGGACGTCGGTATGTTTCTCGTCCCCTGCGCTGACGCCGGGCCCCAGGACGTATTCGCCGCGGGCTTTGTCGAACTCCACAAAATCCGCCATGTAATCGGCCGTCGCGAAGACGATGTCTTTCTAGCGTTCGAGCGTGGCGGGGTCATGCGTCGCGCGATACACGAGCTCGGCCAGGTAAATCGGGTGTGGCTGTTGCCAGACCAACACCGGGCCGACGCCGGACGGGCTCTCCGTGCCGCTGGGATCGGTCATTTTGGGCCACTTCACGCCGCCGCAACCTTCCAATTTGGCGATCTTCGCATTCGGGGGCATCATCGCGTGAAGGGAATCGAGACTGCGTTCGAGCAACTCCGGATGCCCCCAGACCGCCCAGTGCGCGGCATGCCACCAGTACATTTCCATGTGAAATTTGCCGTACCAGCTGTTGGCGGCCAGCCCCGTTTCCTGCGGCGGTGTATGGCCCGCATCATGGACGGCCATCACGTATTGCGACAATACCAGACGCCGTTCCAACTCGGACGCCCGCGGATCTTTCGTGCCGGAAAAATCGATCGCGCCGCCCTTTGTCCAGTAATCGTGCCAGGTGCCAGCCGCCGATGAACGGGCCGCATCGAAGGCATCATTCTCAGATGCGATCGGCTCCGGCGAAAACGTCGCCGTGAAGGTCAGCAAGTTCCCTTGGCCGCTGAGCACAAACTCATGCCTGCCGCTCTGCGTCAGGGAAGCGTCGTCCTGTTCCCAGTTCAGCCGCACGTTGTATCGAGTGGAATCCAGGGTTCGGACAAAATCCGCACCATGACTCCCGCGCGGCGTGAGAGCGGTGCTTTGGGCGTCGGGGTGATCCCAATCGTTGTAATCCGGCCCAAACGAGGAAGAGGCGTACGGAAATGCGAGCCGGACCTTAAGCCGGCCGGCGGCGATCAGCGGCGATTCGATGCGCACGGCGACTTCATCGCGCTTTTGAGCGGCCAGCGTTGTCACACGCACCGTTTCGCCATCCACCGAAAACTCGCTGTGGCAGGAGCCGTTCCAAAGATCGAGGCGCTGGCGGATGTTCTTCAAATCGCCGATCGCGACGGCCGACCCGTCGGCATGGGTCATCCCCAACCCGATCATGCCAAGGCCGATGCGCTGCGGGTTCGACCGCAAATACGCCGCCGGTGGCGTGGGGTGGGCGGTTCCGCTCGCGGGATAGCTGAAGGTGCGACCGTTCTTGGGGATGGTCTTGAACGGAAAGGAATCGAGCGAATATCCATTCGGGTTGGGAAATGAATGCCAGCCCCAATCGCTCAAGATGCCCAGGGGGGTGGTTTTGGCGTAGTACTCGGGAAAGGTTTGTAGGCCGGTGATGTCGAAGTTGAAGGCGAACTCACCATTGCCGACCGCCAAAGCACCGAACGGGTCGGGTTCGGTCTGCACCACGTCGTGCCGGCTCACGAGCGACTGACGATCGATGGAATGGCGATCGATCGGCTGGGTCGTCGGTGGGGCGGCCTGCGCACCGCAAGCCGCCAGCGAAATGAGCAGGGACAGTGTGCAACGGGAATGACGGACGAGAGTGCGGGTCAAACAGCCTCCAGGTGAGAACGCCGGGCGGCATGGTAATGCGAATGCCATGGCAATGAAAGTTTTTGCTTTGTTGCGATGTTCCGTGCAACATGTTTCAACGGCCGCGGTGAAACGCGGTATACGTCATCACCCTTGGAGGACTAAGATGATCCGGACTCGCCATGCGAAGATTTTGTTGGCCGTTGTGAGCACCCTGATGGCAACGCATTTGACCCGCGCGGATGATTCTGCGCTTCCCACGGCCGCCACCCAGCCGGCCGATTTGCCGCCCCAGTCGTGGGTCGATCCGGATACCGGCCACCGCATCTGGCGACTGAGCAACGAACCCAACAGCGGGCCGATCTACTTCAATTGCAATGCGTTCACGCCTGACGGGCGCGACATGATCTACCTGGCCCCGGATGGCGTCCGCCTGCTGAATCTTGCGACGCGCACCAGCCGAATCGTGGCGCCGCCGGGCGTGCGGGCGATCCAGGTGGGGCGGGCGTCGCGCACGCTTTACATTGGCACGACCGACAAAGTGCCCGGCGACGCGCCGGCGGGTTTATACGCGGTGGATCTGGACACCGGCGCCCGCCGCCGCATCTGCGATCTGCCGAACCGGGGCAGGATCGACACCATCAACGCGGATGAAACGCTCGGCGTCGGCTACGCCATCGTTGGCGACCAGGGCTTGGATTACGGCGAGCAGGCCGTCAAACCCAAGGGCCTCGCCGGGCCGATGGTCCAACCGCTGAACAAGGGCAAGATGATGCAGGATCGCCTCAATGCGCACCTGCCGATGATTCTTTTTACGGTGGACCTGAAGACGGGCAAGCAAAACGTCATTTTGCACAGCACCGACTGGCTGAATCACGTGCTGTGTTCGCCGACGGACCCGAGCCTGATCATGTACTGTCACGAAGGGCCATGGACGCAGGTCGATCGCATCTGGACGATTCGCACCGACGGTTCGCAGAACCAGCTGATCCACCAGCGCACGATGGCCAGCGAAATCGCCGGGCACGAGTTCTGGGGACAGGATGGCAAAACGCTCTGGTACGACCTGCAGCGGCCGGTCGGCGAAGATTTCTTCCTGGCCGCCTACGACCTGCAGTCCGGCACGCGGCGATGGTATCACCTCACGCGCGACGAATGGTCGATCCACTTCAACGTCAACACCGACGCATCGCTTATCTGCGGCGACGGCGGGGATCATGGGCAGGTCGCCCACGCGACCGACGGCCAATGGATCGAATTGTTCCGTCCCGAATTGTTGAAGAACAAGGGCATCAATCGGCCGGAGTTCATCCAGCCCGGCGTGCTGCGCAGCGAGCGCCTGGTGAACATGGCCAAGCACAATTACAAGAGCGAGCCGAACGTGCGTTTCACGCCGGACAGCAAGATGGTGATCTACCAATCCAACGCGTTCGGCCCCAGCTACCTGTTCGGCGTTGAAGTGGAAAAGGCCAAGGAACAATGAGGCGAGTCGCAGCGCCGAATTCTCTGTTTGCAACAAGGCATAATAAGGCACAAAGTTTCATCAAAAAAACGTGCAAAGTTGCAAGAAATGGGTTGAAAACCCTTCGTCTCGCTCTACACTGATCTTCATCAAAAGCCGGCGGAATCTTGGCGGATATCGCCGGCCGTTCTCATGTCTGTTTCGCAATCTGAAGATGGAGGCCGTCATGCGTCGTCGTCACGCGTTCACGCTGGTGGAGTTGCTTGTTGTTATCGGAATTATCGCATTGCTGATTTCGATCCTGCTGCCGGCGCTGAACCGCGCCCGGGAACAGGCGCGTACCGTCCAGTGCCTTTCCAACCTGCGCCAGTTCGCGGTCGGCCTGCGGATGTATGCGGACGCCAACAAGGATCAGTTGGTCGAGCCACAGATGAAATTTCCATCGGGCAGCAAGGTGGGTATTCAGGCATATCCCCAAACGGGGACGACGACGGTCAATCCGGGGTCGTCATATAACCCTACCACAACGGTGCTTTACCATATTGGTCGCTTGTGGCAGCAGAAATATCTGTCGAACGGCCGCGTCGGTTATTGTCCGGCAAATTACGATGCCCCATCTTTCGGATGGAATGCCGTCGGTGATGTGTGGCCCGCCGCGCCAAGTGGAGCGGGTTCGGTCCGCAGTGACTACATGTATATCCCCGCTTGGCGGTGGACGACCGACCCGATCATCAATCGGGTGGCATACCGCCGACTTTCAGACGTTCCCGCCACGCGCATGCTCGCGTCGGACATCGCGCGAAGCCGTGCTTACACCGCCCACAAGGGGCGCGGCGTGCGGCCGGCCTGGAATGTCGTCTTCCCGGACGGGCACGCCGTCACGGTGGTCAGCAAAGAACTGTGGGACACCATGGGCAAAGAAGGCGAATACTCGAACAGTTCGAGCGACTGGCCGATCTTGGAAGACTATCGCGACATCCTTGAAACCCTCGCGGCGGGGCGAAGCCTGAGCGATAATCCTCACAATGGTGAAAAGGGCCAGCGCGTCCTTCACATCAAAGGCGAGTCGAAGTGGGGATTGGGCACATTGGACGGGCGCCCCCTGTAGCACAACGTGCTTGTGCCACGCCTGTCGCGCGTTGATACGCGGACAGGCGTGGCGATCAAGCAATCTGACGCGGCGTCCACTTTCGTCCTTGCGTTGATTTGAATCGGCGAATTTGCCGGTTGTCGATGGCGCCGTTTCTCTGCTCTTAACGTTGGCTGCCTCTGCCGCAGTCTTTTACAACGACCTTTGACGACGGCATTGCCTGCGCAATCTGGATTTGATTGTCTGCGCAGACTCCAGCGCATTCGCCGCGACGGGACTACGCAAGCTTTGCGAAGCATAGGTAGCGGCCGGTTGAAGCCTACAGTAGTTGTCGTCCCGTATTGACGACCTGAATCGGGCTGGCGTTTTCATGATGAACCGCAGCTGTCCATCCCCTATTGATCGCCCGACGGTGCTGCGGCGTCACACCGTGAAACTTTTTGCGGTGAACCCGCTTCATCCTCTCACCGTCGGCAATGGCGAGTTCGCCTTCACGGCCGACATCACCGGGTTGCAGACGTTTCCCGGCGTATACGCGGAGGGGGTGCCGCTGTGCACGATGAGTCAGTGGGGTTGGCACACCACGCCGGCTGGCGCGGACGTGAAGCCCGAATCGATCCGCTATACCGATTTCGACACCTACAGCCGGCCGGTGCCGTACCTCACCAGTGCGGAAGGACAGGAGGCCACGTTCAACTGGCTGCGGCAAAACCCGCACCGTCTGCACCTGGGTCGCATCGGCTTCCAACTCCGCACCCAGGCGGGTGTCGATGCGACGCCCGCGGACTTGTCGGCTATCGAACAGACGCTTGATCTATGGACGGGCATCCTGCGCAGCCGTTTCACATTTGACGGCGAACCGGTCGAGGTGGAAACCTGTTGCGGCGGGGAAACCGATGCGGTGGCGGTCCGGGTTCAGTCGCGGCTGTTGGCGGACGGGCGGCTGGCGATCGTCCTGGCGTTTCCGTACGGCTCGCCGAGGGTGAATGCG